>CAIVNB010000058.1 GCA_903907175.1 uncultured bacterium | reverse complement strand
TTATAGCCCTTTTTCTTTTAAGTTATTTTTTTCATATTTCACCAAAAACTGTTTTCGATTGGGTTGTGAATGTAATTCGTAGCGTTTTTTAAAAAAATGATAAATATTTTTAACAAAAAAGGAGGAACTAGTATCTTTAATACCTTAATAATAGGATTTATGTTTGTTTTGATTCTTAGCTACTTCAAGATAAATATTAAGACAATTGTCGAGAGCCCAGATGGTCAAAGTAATATACATTACGTCGCAGACAACACAAAAACATTTTGGGACAAATACTTAAAGGACCCAGCTTCATATCTTTGGAATGATGTTTTTATAAAAATTTTTTGGACTTCATTTATAAATAATATGGAAAAAGTTCGCGATGGTAAACCTACAGATTACGAAAACTTTGCACCAATCACGTCTAATAGCAACTCTGATTAATAGTGATTTTTGATATATTAGGTATAAGGACTATGTCGGAAAGATATATTGTGCGACATACTATATCTTTCGAAGCGTTGATAACGCTTGAGGAATAAACCGGATTTTTCTACTTCCCTGTTTATTAATGTATTAAAATACTGCTTAATGAGAGTTTAACATTAGAAATAATTTCCTGCAACAATAAAGTGGAAAACTTTTTAAGTAATATGAAGATAACTGTTGGCATGGCTAACAAATTCATTATCATTGTATTGCTCGTAGATAAATGTTGATATTGGATTCAGATGTCCAAGCCCCCTTTGGATAAAAGCAAGTGGAGCATTCTGGTCACGTCTTTTGTGTGCCCAACCATGACGAAAACTATGCGGAGTGATTTTTTCATTAATACCTGCTCCGTTGACATAGATTTTGATAATTCTTTGTACGGTCCTTGGTGATATTCTATAGCTCCAACCATCTTGCTTAGTTCAGGTTATAAAAAGTGCAGAAGCATGATTGACGTGATTAAGCTCGAGCCGCATACCCATGTATTTCATTAATAGATGATTTGTGTCTTCAGACCAAACTATTATGCGTTGATTCCCTGTTTTCTTTGTTCGGATTACTGCTGAGTGCTTCTTTTCATTTATTTGCGAGATGTCTAAGTCACATAGCTCAGAAACACGGACACCTGTATCCCAGAGCAGACGGATCAATAATAGGTCTCTGAGTGATCTAAAATTGTTTTCAGGGATACCTTCAATTGTCTTATTGAATTCCTCCTCTGTAACAGCTCGATGTGACTTTGCTGTGACGTGTGGTAATTTAATAAATGACGGAGATAAGCAAATAAAATTTTGGTCTCGGTAGAATCGAAAAAAATTCTTGATAACGATTGTTGCGTACATCACACAATATGGACTGAAATGATTTTCAATCCAATGCTTATATTTTACATAATCACTAATCGAATACTCTTCAATTGGTTTGTCTCCACAAACCTCGATGAATCTATCGAGCCATATTCTATAATTTACACTGGCACGATGGGCATAAGTTCCCTTCCATTCTAAATATTGCTTTACTTTTTCTTTCATATAAACACAAAGACCCGCCGGAACGAACCATCGGGTCAATGTGCAAGCAATCTCATAACTATAAAGGTATAAGGTGGCTTTTGGAAGTCCTTAAGGACCTCTAAAAACAACCTTAACACACATATGATACATAGTGGCTTGAACACAGACTTCGCTGTTCGTTCCGCTCCTATAAAGGAGAGTCCCATTTATGGGCAACGAATCTGTTATTAAATTTTTAATGTATTGAGTATAACTGATATATTATACACAGTCAATAAAATGATGTCGTACAATGATTTAGATACTTTTAACACTCGATTTTTATATTGTCAATTTTGATTATTTTACTTCGCTCGATATACTCACACCAAGATAGATGTTTGAAAAGTGAATATAACAGGATTGAGTAACAATTTTAAATACAATATGTTATGGAGAAAAAACTAACTAATTTTTAACACAACGAACAGATTCACCATTTGCATAAGGATATTTATTATCAAAATCTATCGAAGATTTACCAAAATTTATTGAAAAAGGATATGGAGTACTTATACTACTAGCCCAATAAAAACCATAAGTATTTAATAAATTTATATTGGCATTATCAAAACCACGATAACCACCTGCAACAAGTTTTAGGGTTGAGTTATATGCAGTAGCAGAATTGATAATTCTCTCAGTTGATATTAATGTTTCCCATTCTGATATTGTTGGCAATCTAAATCCAGTAGGACAAGGATTATTTATCCCATTTACACCTTGCCATAAATTATAATTCATTGGATCTCTCCATGAATAATCAGAAACAGAATTTTTAATAAAATTATTATTACCTGGACTATCAGTAATACTTAAAATAGTAGTTGTACCACTATCCCTAACTTGATGTCCATCAGCACCTCTTCCCCATTGATACAAATCACCATAAGCATTAGAATCATTGTAGCTTTTTGCAATATTTTTCGCTCCAAGATTTCTATCAAGCCAGCACTTTCCATCTTTTGCAAGAACCACTCCATATCCTCCAACAATAAGAAATCCGCAAACTTCTTCTGTTTTCGACAAAGAAGGCGTATCTTCTTTTAAAACAAGTCCATTAATTGAAATTGAAATTACGCCATTAGATAATGAAACAGCAATTGAATATTCATCTTGTTTTACTAAAGAAAATGAATAATCTCCATGAAAAATATTAGAATCAGTAATAACATTATAAACATAGCCTGTCTTCGCTAATGAAGGCCATTTTTCATTGCTTGAACAAATAGTACAAATAGGTCCACCTCCAGTAGAATTATCTAAAGGAGCTACTATCCCCCCACCATCTAACGAAATATTTCTTATCTGATTTGCAATACTAGTTGCAATCTGTTTGGCAGCGTCTAAACTATTTTTATCTTTATTAGGGAAAAATACAATAATTACTATCGTTATTAATATTACAATAATTACAACCAATGAAAAAACTTCCATTAATATAAAACCTTTTTTAAAGTTTTCCATAAAAATAATTAATACTAACTAATTATAATTATATCATTTATTCATATTTTGTATATGCGGAGACGGTGAGATTTGAACTCACGATTGGATTTCTCCAATGCCGGTTTTCGAAACCGGTGCCACTTAACCACTCAGCCACGTCTCCAATATAAAATTGTCGCCCTTCAGAACCGTGTCTGAGTTGGTTGTCCTCCTTCGCTTCGCTACGGATAAAATATAAATCGGACTTATCTCGTATTTTCTACAGTAGTATTATTGTAAATATTAACGCCTAATGCATGAGCATCAGGCGTTTTAATTTTGAATAATGTCTTGAGTATAACTGATATATTATACACAGTCAATAAAATGATGTCGTACAATGATTTAAACAACATTACGCAATGCCTTCACTTATTGTCAATATTGATTATTGATAATCCCTGGCTATATACTCACAGCAATACTGTTGTTTGATAATTAAATAATGTCAGGTAACCATTTTAAAAATAATATGTTATGGAAAAGGCACTAAGTAATTTTAAAGAATTAAAGACATTTGAGAAAAGTCCTGAATTAGCTGAAGTTAAAGTAAGCTACAGGCGAAATTTTAAAAATAAGGTAAAGATTTCCAATGCGGAGGATTCCTTTGAGGTTCTGTATCAACTTTTTGATTTTAATACAATTGAGTTTAAGGAAGAATTTTTTTTGTTATTGCTGAACAAGGCAAATTTCTGTTTAGGTTGGTTTAAGATTAGTTCGGGAGGCACAAGTGGAACGGTTGTTGATGTGAAGATTATTTTCATGTTGGCACTTTTAACAAACGCCAGCAACATCATTCTATGCCATAACCACCCCTCTCAAAATATCAACCCAAGTGATGCTGATATTTCTTTGACGAACCAAATAAGGAATGCAGGTAAACTTTTAGGAATAAATGTGTTGGACCATTTAATAATAGCTTCTAACAGAAGCTATTATACCTTTGCCAATAGTGGATTATTGTAATTTTAAAGTCTGATGCTTCGGCATCAGGCTTTTTCTTAAGGGAGGTTTAAAATATTTTATATATGTTTGCAATTCAATAATTTAAAATATGTTTAGATAATTAATGTTATAATTATAACTATTAACGTAAAGCATCGGTATTATGAAAATTTATTTCACTGATTTTTTCAATATCTCCCCTGAAACCCTTGATAAATATGGTGCTTTTAATGTGTCTCTTATCAACGATTTACCTCTCTTTGTTGATCCGTTTTTGTTGTTTGGTAGTAAGAACCCATCGTATCAGGAGTTGCACAAGAATATTTTAAATTATCTTGTATTTTTAAAGGAAAAGTCAGAACAAGGGATTACAGAGCAGGCAAAGATAAAAGCTTGGTACACTTTTTCCGAAATTAAACAAAATTGGTTCGGTTATAGTAAGGTTGGTAACAGTGGAAGCGGCTTAGGGGAAAAGTTTGGCAAAGCAATGTCCTCCTAAATGAAGGGCAGAAACTGAATTCCCAAACCCACGCTAATATATTCTCTGAATATATTATTCCGGGGAACGAACAAAATAAATTATTTTGAAACGCTTTTCCTCCAACCCTCAGCTTGTTTTGAAAGAGCAACTGTTTTTTCTAATAAATATAAATAACTTTTTTCACCACCCAACTGTTTGAGTTCGTTGGCAATACGAAGCAAAATAATAATTGATTCAGAACACCATACAAGATTCCCAAGCAATTCCTTTCTTATACCTGTTTCACGAGTATTGTTAATCTCCAGAATAAGCCTTATGGCTTCTATATTCATTTTGATCATCTCTCCTCCCAGTAGATATTTATATTGTTTATTGAATTTAGGCACCCGTTCATACAATTCACGAAGTAGAGTAAAAGCATCAGTATATATTGGAAGATGAGAATATTGAGCCATTTTAAAATTTTCGAACTCGCCCCGTTTTTATTAAAAAACGGGGCGAGTCAAATGATCAAAGAATCAAATAACCAAAGAATTATCGGACACAGCGGACATAGTAGCTAACAGTCTTACCATAGTTGCCCACATTGCCATAGTTGAAATGCACGCTCCAAGCATCGGTCGTAGTGCTGGCGACGGTAGTACTCGACCAATAGTTGCCAGACTGAGTGTTTGTGAATAATGGATCTATCGCTGTACCAAATCGACCATAGTCAGCTATTGATTGAAGCTCTTTTACATTTGGAAGTCGCCAGTCTGTTTGTCCTGCGTAAGATAACGCTTCACAATTTGTAATGGCATTTGTCCAAGTCATAGTAGCATTAAATGGTGCACCTATGGCATTATGGTCTTTTATCCATATTAGATTGGTAGCATTGTCTGTTATGGTACTATTTCCATTAATCATCCTGGTAATCAATTTCGCAAAGGGCTTGTAGATATTTTTGTTTGTTTTCCCCTTCGTATTTAATATCGGTAGGTAAAAGTTTATAACGCCAAAGTATCAGATTTGTCATAAGCCTTGCCATGCGGCCATTCCCTTCACAGAAAGGATGAATCCGAGCAATTTGATATTGTGTCCAAGTAGCAAGGGAAACAACCTCATCACTCCTTTTTCTTAAAGATGTTTTAGATATTTTCCTTCCTTTTGGTAAAGGAGGTATTTTTGAAAGCCGGTTATCAAGTTCTCTCCAAAACTTATACATTTCTTCTTGCACAGCGATACCGAGTGGAGGAATCATGCATTTTAGCTTCTCAATATCTTGACCGATCATTCTAAATTTACCGGCAATTTCAGGATAGGCATTTTCCAAAAAGATTTTATGAATACGTAAAATAACTTCAAGGGTTATCTTTTCCTTGCTTTCTCCAATATCCTTAGCAAGTGCCTGCGCTTTCCACAAACCAGAAGCTTCCAGTTGTTTTAATTCTTCTTCGTTTCGAGGTCTTTTAAATAGTTGTCCCATGAATAGCCTTATCAAGCCCACTTCTTGTTAAATTGGACCCTTCAAGTTTACTTGAATAGTAGAGTTGATCAATAGCGAGCATATGATCAAATTTGGTTTTTTCTACATGCGAAAGATCAGGCAAACTATTTGCCTCTATTTGTAAATCAACCAATTTTGATATATCTATATCTATTTTTCTATTAATTTTCATAATTTTTAACATACAGTAAGTATATCAATTATAGAAGTTTATAACAATATCACTTACAACATACCCGATAAGTATAAACAACTTAGCATGAATTATCAATGAAGTTAACTCAGACATCTTTTAATATTATACCACCTCTCAAAAATTTTATTTTAAATAATCTTTGACCGTTTTCCGTAAGAATTCTTTAATTGTTTCCAAAGACACATTGTGATTCTCTTTAAATAAAATTGGTTCTTCCGTTAGATCATCAAAATACACTAAAGATTTAATAATCAATGTTTTATCAAAATTTGGATATTTTTTAATAAAACTTTCTAAAAGCTCAGGTAGGGGTAGATTCTGTAAAATGAAATAAAGGTCAACATAATCTTTTTCCACATAATGACTAGTGATTGCTGATAACTTCATGCAACCAATGTCTAACATGGTGGCAATATCAAAATAATCGGATTTAACGAGAGGCATTAACAATGAATGGTGATAACCAAAAAAACTAATCTGAATTTTTTTATCAATTAGAACAGAAACAGAGTTTATTTCTTTCTGGGTCACTGTTAATTGATGGGTAATAAAAAGCTTTGTAATATTTTCAATTAAAATGTCAGTGTCAAAATCCCCTTCTTTATAAAATTCAAAATCAATACTATCCCGATGTCCTAATAAAAGTGCTAGTCCCGTTCCCCCAGCAAGATAGAAGCCATGTTTTGAAAAATCTTTTAAGAGTGGGAGAATAGCTTGCCTTTTAGTATCAAGAATATTTAGGTGCAAATTCATATAACTATTATAACATATCATGAATGAACACTGCAAATGATATCTCAATAACTTAGATGGGTTAATTACCTTTCCTTTTGTAAGAGTTAATTTTGTAGAGTTTCTTTTGTTATCCGCATTTTTTGCAGAAGTGCTCCGTAATTTTTGCGGAAGTCCTCCGCAAAATTTGCGGAAGTTGAGGCTTTTACACCCCATTTATCCACAGATAAAGCAGTAGGATGGAGGCTGAAGTAGGTCCTTAGTTTCCCTTGTCTTTGTCTTGAATTTGAAAGATGATGACCTCTGTCATCTTGTACTCTAATCAATTCCCTTCTGGTAAGTGTTTCAATCGCAGCAGTAATAGCCCGTTCAGAACAACCAGTTTTTTCTCTTAACTGACTTCCAGATATCCAATCACATTCTTTCCTGCCATAGATACCACGCCTGTCTGCCCAGCCAAGAGTCTGGCGGATAACTACAAAAAGAACCTTCAACTCAGTAGAGTTTAGTTCTTTCATGTAGATATCAAAAATTACATTGGGGACAGGCGTAGTATGAGGCTTTTCCATAAAGAAGTATGGACTTCTAATATTTAATTACCTTATTCTCTTCACCCTGAGGTTCTTGTTTCTCGAATACGAGAAAGTCAGTTTCCGGCTGTTGGAAAAGACGAATAAACCTCGTCCCCTGATCAGTCTCCTTCATTATTCCTGCTCTATACCACTTCACTTTGGCTTCTCCATCCTTCTCGTAGAACTTCCTGGTGCAAATATCAAATAGTCTCATTTTGGATTTAGTTGGTTATTAATAATATAGACCTTTATGCTGTATCGAATGTACACAGCGGTCTATGGAATTGGAGGTACGTTATGTTGTACCTTCAATCTGTTCTCTTTCAGCATTGTTCGTTCTAGTTCGATGGAGTCGAATGGCCCTAAATGGGCAACGCTGAATTTGCCAACTGGTTTCTATGATTTCATTTTGCTCCCTCGGCAATTCCACAGGCCCCTATGTACAAATTGATTGTAAATATGGGTGGGAGGTAGAAAAATTAATATTCCTTGTTTTTCTGTCTAAGATATATTGTGCGACATACATCTAACTTAGCCCTTACCACACAAAAGGCTACTTCCCTCTGGGTAATTAGTTAACAAGAACTAGAGATAGTGTATCCAGCTTTCTCTGCTTCGGCAGAACTTTGAAAGTAAATTCTATTTTCTTGTTTAATAGTTTTTCCAGCAGAACATCCGATTGAATAATATTTTTTTCCTTTTTTTGAAGCAAAATAGCTCCCCTGTCCGTTATTGCTCTTTTTTTCAGAAATGCTTGGATTTAAGCTTATTTGGCTAGTGTTAGCTTTTAAAGACTCAATTGAGCCCAGTGCACTTGCTTCTTGACCTGTATATTCGATTTTGACGCCATTTGTGCTTGTTTGATTAGACAATCTACCTAAGAAAAATGAACTTAGGCCAACTAAAATGACTATTATAACAATCATTATATCTTTACCTTTGTCGCTTTCGATAAATAACTTGATTTTTTGCATATAATTAGTTATACTCCTACTACATTAATTATTTAGATTAATTTTAACATTTAATAATATCAAAACAATATGGCACATAGAAAAGCCGGCGGAACCGCCAAAAACCTGAGAGATTCGAATCCAAAGTACCTAGGTACTAAACTTGCAGATGGCCAAAAGGCTCAAGCTGGATCTATTATCATTCGTCAGAGAGGTACACCAATAATGGCAGGTAAAAATGTAAGTATGGGTAAAGATCATACCTTATTTGCTCTCAAAGATGGTATTGTAAAATTCGGAACTAAACGCAAAACTTCTTTCAACAATAAAACGCAAGTTAAGAAAGTTGTAAATGTAATATAAAAAATAAAAAAATCCCCAAATGGGGATTTTTTTATTACATTTTTTCTACAATTAGTTTAAAGAAAGATTTCTTGTTTTTTATTAAAACTGGAATTTCAAATTCCCCTGTTTCTTTTACAGGTTTTTCCAACACAATAAAATCTTCATCTATTTCTACGTGTTTTTCTTTTTGGATTGCTTTTATTAATTCTTTTTTATGAATTGCAGAAAATAGATGACCCTTTTCATTTGCCTTACCTTTTACAATAACTGTGACATTTTTTATTTCTTCTAAGTTTTTAATTAAAAGTCCTTCTTGCACTTCCCTTTTTATGGAAACTTCTTTTTTGCTTCTTTCAAGTTCTGCTATATTTTGAACGTTTGCCATCTTGGCGAGACCTTTTGGAAATAAAAAATTAACAGCATATCCGTCACTGATTTCTTTTACATCATATTTTTTACCAACTTTTGGAACATCTTTTAAAAATATTACTTTCATTTTTATATTTTATTTTTGACAATTGGTGACCAATTCATTAATAATTCCACCGCTTTGTCTATTTGAGGATCTTTTTTTTCATCAAAATCTTTTTGGGTAAGTTCTACTTTGTAATCAGGAGTAAGCCCCTTTTCTGATATTGATGTACCTTTAGGCGTTAGCCATTTTGCTATAGTAATCTTTAGGATTGTGTCAGGAGTTAGATTTACAACTTCTTGGACAGAACCTTTACCATAACTTTGTTCACCCACTAATTTTGCAATACCATAATCTTGCATTGCTCCAGCAAGTATTTCGGAAGCTGAAGCAGACCCTTTGTCTATCAATATTACAAATTTTAATTTATCAGTGAAAATGTTATATCCTTCACTTCGATAATTTTTTGTTTTTTTATTATTGTTCGAGTCTTCAATAACTACAGTTTTTCCACTTGGTAAAAACCAACTAGCCATCGAAACAGCAGAATCTAAATAACCTCCGGGGTTGCCTCGTAAGTTAAGAATTAATTTATCAGTTTTTGCGTCTGTAAATTCTTTTAAGGCGTTGCGAAATAATTCAGCCGAATTTACGGAAAAACTATTAAGTGTAATTACGAAAATTCCATCGGGTCTTAATTTTGTTTCAACAATGGGTACATTTATAATATCTCTTACAATTTTTATTTCTCTCGAATCTTTTTCTCCTTCACGGAAAATTGTAAGGGTTACTGTTGTTCCCTTTTCTCCATGTATCATTTTAACTGCCTCTTCAATACTAAGATCAGAAGTGACAGTTTTATCAATTTTTAAAATTTTGTCTCCAGACTTGAGCCCAGCTCTATATCCTGGGGTATCTTTTAGCGGGGCGATAACTGTAAGTATTTTATTTTTTATTCCAACTTCTACCCCTATGCCTGAAAAAGAGCCAGCAATGTCATCTTCAAATGATTTTGTCTCTTCTGGGTTAAAAAATACACTATATGGGTCGTTTAAAGAGCCCACAAGCCCTGAAATTGCTCCATAAACACGCTGTTGGTCGTTTACCTTCTTTGCATCAGGGTATTTTTGATCGATAGTATCCCAAGCTTTCCAGAATGGAGAAAAATCGGTCAAATTTGTTGCTGGATTTTCTTTCCCTGAAACAGTAGTGATTTTGTTTATACTTGGCTGGTTATGAAAACCAATATAAATACCCAATATAAAAAAAATAAGAACCAAAAAAAAGGTAATTATTATAGATTTTGTTTTTAAATACTTTAACATTAAAAATTTAATTTGATTGTTCAGTTTTAGTAAAATCTTTATTTTCAGAAAAATTATCAGCCTTTTCTTCCTTTTTGCCAATTTTTGATTCTATATATAGTCCATAACCCATATATATTATTAATAAACCGGTAATTATAAATAGTATGTTTTTTAATGTAATAGGAAAACCTAAAAATGGCAGTATCGCTACCCAAATACCTATCAGTAAAAATCTTTTTGATATACTCATGTCCTCTATTATAACTTTTTTTAACAAAAAAGTGCAACTAAATTTATTTGACAAAACCACTTAAAAAGTGTAATATAAATTTGAAAAAAGTTATTTTTCATAAACAAAAAATACATAAACAATATGGAAGCACTACTTAGTTATATTCTTTTGATTGTTATGTATTTTCTAGGGCTATATATCTTTAGAAACGTAACAATAATAGGTATAGAAAATATACCTCGATCTATACACGTTCTTATAATATCTAATCATCGTTGTTTTATCGATTCTTTCTTGATTAGAATAAGAATGATTAATTTGAAAGAATTGTTTTTCTTTCAAAAACGTATTCCGTATGATGCTGGAGACAAAAACAATTTCTTTTCGACTAAATTAAAAAGTTATTTTATGAAATTGTTAAAAATTATTTCTGTTGACAGAGAAGCTATGAATACGTTTCTGGCGAATAAGTTGATAGAAATTTATTGTAAAATCCTTCAGGTAAGTAACCTAATATTATTTCCCGAAGGAGGCAGAACTAAAATTGGCCATAATGTCATGGATGTTTTCAAAACTGGCGTGGCGAAAACCATTCTAATCATGACTCTTAGAGAACCAGATTTTAAGGTTGTACCAATTTATATCGATGAGGTAATGAATGAAATTATGCCTAGAGAGATAGGGCAAAAATACCTTAAGGTAAAAACTGGGAAAAAGGGCTATATGATTATAGGAGAGCCAGTTAGTTTTCTTGATATTTGCATAGAGAATATTTCCGATGAGGAAAAAATTGAACAAATAATAGAAAGGGGTAGGATGGCTATCCTCAATTTAAAAACCAAAATCCCATGTGAATAAAACATGGGGTTTTTTATTTAAAATATTCCGGGGTGTTTGTGGACATCCAATCTAAAAGTCCTCGCATAATAGACGAAGCACCAACGCCATTTGTGGAAGGCCCTGCTTCCATCATAATTGTAAATGCGTATTTAGGATTATCGTATGGGAAAAATCCGATTACCCAAGAATTTACTTTATTTTTTGCAACACCAATCTGGGCAGTACCAGTCTTGGCAGCAACTTTTACATAAGGCACATTCAACCCTACAGCTGTGCCGTAAGTGACACATTGTCTCATTCCATCTTGCACTGTGCTCCAGTAGTCTTTTTTCAAGTCAATTAGGGAAAATTTATTTTTCATATTTTCATCTCCTAATATTAAATGTGGAGAAACAAGTTTTCCATTGCTTGCAATAGCAGAAACTGCACGAATCATTTCAAGTGGTGTGACTTGAAAGCCATATTGTCCGATAGCTGTATGATATGTATCTCCAATGCGCCAAATATCACCTTTAAAATTTTTAGCCTTCCATTCTGGACTTGGAATTGTTCCTCCTTTTTCATCCGGTAAGTCAATTCCTGTTTCTTCTCCAATACCAAAAAGTTTTGCGTATTTTTCAATATTAGCGATCCCTATTCCCTTTTGTCCTCCAAACCCACCACCTATCGTATAGAAATATACGTCTGAAGATACTGCTATGGCTTGTCCCATATCTGTCCAACCATGGGCTTTCCAGTCCTTGAATACCGTTTTTTGTGCAGGAAAATAAGGATTAGGAATTGAAATTGATCCAGTCGACAATATTTTTTTATTAGCATCAATGACGCCTTCATTTAAAGCTCCTAATGCAAAAAATGGTTTTACAATAGAACCTGGAGTGTAAAGTCCTGAAATGGTTCTATCCATAAAAACTTTTCTTTTATCAGTTAAATAATTTTCAATTACAGCGCTGTCTTTCCCAAGAGAGAGTATTTCTCCGTTATATTCAGGGAAACTTGTTTCTGTTAATATTTCTCCATTTTCTATGTTCATCAATATACCTGCCCCACCAGAAAATGAATGGTCTTCTGACAATTTTTTAATTAAAGTAAATAATTCACTTTGAATTCGTGAATCTATCGTTGTGACGAGCTCAGTCCCATGGATAGGTGCATTCACTATATTTTCTGAATATACTTTTTTATTTACATCAGTTTCAACTATTTTTGATCCATTTACCCCTGTAATTTTTTCGCCATATATTTTTTCAAGTCCATCTTTTCCTATAAATTCTGTCTGCCAAAAATTTCCTGATGAGTCTTTTTGAGGATAATTTACATAGCCTAATATATGAGAAAAACCTGGTGATTTATAGGTTCTAGTCGAAAAACTATTTTCTTCAATATCTTTACTTTCATCAAAACCCTCTTTTTTATTCCAAGCAAGTTCGACTTTATTTCTATCATATATGATTCCCCTATCAGCAAAAATTATTTGTTTTTCTAAAGTATTATTTTGACTTCTCTTAAGGTACACCTCTCCTTTGTTTATTTGTAAGAATCCAATACGTAAAAAAAAGAAGGAAATAAAAAAAACAAAAAAAATGCCAAGAAATATTATTGTTCTTTTAGAAATTTGTTTTTCAATCCTTCCTTCAAATTGCTGACTATTGAAATTCTGTAAATTTTTTGAATCTAAAAAAATTTCATCGGGCTCGACGAAAAGGTTTGTATTTTTTAGTTTATTTTTTTTGAAAATTTTCCATTTCATATTTTTATTTTTTGTAAAACTTTAATTTCTTTTTTGTGAACTCAACTAGTATTAATACTATTACTATAAAAATAGTAGAAACTATTGTGATATTAAAAAATCTAGCTTCTTTTACCCCAAACAAGAGATCGGAAATAAAAAACAGTAAAACTGCTTCCCAAAAAACTTCAAAATAAATTATTCCAAACAATGCAAATATAACAGATACCCAAAATGGTAAAAACAGTATTGAAATCAATATTAATATAGATAATAGGATTCTTTTAACCATTATCTTATCTTACACACAATATACTAAAAATTCAAATTAGAAGATTAGACGCCAGATATAACGTATTATTAAAAATAGAATAATAGCTAAGAGGCCATAAAATACTATTTTGTATTTAAAAATAAATGAAAAAATAGTAATAAAAAATAATTCCACATATTTTAACGGTTTTAAGACGCCGCTGTTGTTGGTAGTGCTTGCAACCGTATTTTTTGTATCAACTTGCTTCTTATCTGTCGTTTTTTCTTTAATTGTTTTTTGGGCGGAAGTGCTATTGGTAGTATTAGTATTTAGTGCTTCAATTTCTTTTTTTATACTGGACTGTTTATTTTCCAAAGATGTACTAATATTTGTTCTTAAATTTTCCAGTGAGTTTGTTGTTGAGTTTACAGCGTTGGTTATGGCGACAGGGGTATTGTCTTTTATAATATTTCCGACGTTAGATACGGCCGTAGTAGATTCACTAATTTTGTTTGCAATGGTGTTAGGTAATTCATCAAGTATTTTTTTTGAAACAGTCCTCTTGCTTTCTTCGGTTTTATTTTCAGCCAAATATGTTTCTTCATATTTTCCTTCAGAGATAAGAAACTTCGCATTTTCAATTTTTGCATATATTACATGGTCACCACTGGTCGCTGCCCAATCTATCCAGACATCAGTGGTGGATTTGCCATCCACAGAGAAGTCTTTACTTCCAAGATATACATTATTATCAAAAAAGATGACAGTACCAAATAACTTTCTAGTGTCTGAATTATATACCACTGTATAAATTTTTATTTTATCTCCTTCCTGAAAGGGGTCCTGTGAATACCAAATATTTGCTGGAATAATTCCTACGTTTTGTGATTGGGCAAAAATAGAGTAGAATGGAATTATGGAAAATATTAAAAATAAAAAAATTCCTACTTTTTTGAACGTCATACCTATATAATAACATTGTTTTGAATTAAAATAAATGTAAGTTATAATATTAATATGAAAAATATTTTGAAATTCATTAAGAGTTTTTTATTTGTTTTGTGTTTTTTTGGTATTTTTTTCTTACTGTTTAGACAGGATTACTTAAATTCACTTTATCACTTACCTTCGTGGGTGATACCTCTTATTTCTTGTGTATTTTTGATTTATTTTGCTTACCGCTTTGTAATGTTATATCTTTTAACTGACAAGATAGAATATGAATTTACTTCAATTGTAAATCATACATTTCGTACTCCATTAACTCGTATAAATTGGATTTCTAAAGAATTGGAGAAAGATATGTCTCAAGATGAGAAACTTTTATATATTCAGAATTTAAATAATGCCACAGATAAACTTTTAGAAATAGTTGATTTGATTGCGGGTATAAAGGATATCAAGAATACTACTGGTTATGTGTTTGTGGCTACCTCCATGCGAGATGTTGTAGAAAAATCAATAGCAAAATATAGAGAAGAAATAAATAAAAAAAATATCACTTTCCAGATTCCGACCTTTAAAGATATCCCTCTTCTGACGGCAGACTTAAAAAAGATAACCTTTGCAGTAGATGCGCTTTTGGAAAATGCCGTAACTTATACACCCAAAGATGGAAAGATATTAATTGATTGTATTTTGAAATCAAATAATAAATTACATTTTTCCATTAAAGATACTGGTATGGGCTTGAGTTTTTATGATAAGATGAGAATTTTTTCAAGATTTTATCGTAGTAAAAAAGCGGTACTTGCATACCCTGACGGCATGGGTCTTCGACTTTATTTAGCAAAACAAATAATTCTCCTCCATAATGGAGAGATTTATGCAAAATCTGGGGGCAGAAACAAGGGAGCCACATTTTTTATTGAGTTGCCTTTGAGTAAATAATAATTTATTTACGTTTGAAAAGTTTTTTTACTTTAGTAAAAAAGTCTTCTTCTATTTCTTCACCAGCGATAAACAAATAATTATAATTAGATGGATATCCTACAAGTTCCATAAAACCCTTCCCTTTTGCCTTTTGTCCATTTATTTTTGCTTTTACCCTCATTGGCCCTTCCCAATAATTTATTTGTCCAAAAATCATTTCCTGATCTTTTGCTTCAGAAGTTGTATCTATTAAGATTCCAGCTTCTTCTATCTCAATAATCCATGACATCGGATATTCTGCTTTTGTTTTATCACTTTTCCAGACCTTTTTCCCAGGTTGTATCTTTGCTTTTTTATATTGATTTTGATTTCCCTCTTTATCTATTGTGTTAACTAAAATATCAACTCCGATGCCGGTGGCATATTCAACACACATTATTTCTGTACCATTTTCTAAATGGAATGAAAACCAAGTCCATTTGTCTTTTTTGTAAACTGTGTTAGCCCACTGATGATCCATCCAGGCATATCCTTCCACTTCAATTTCTTTTCCTTCAATATCAATTTTCCCTGAAACCTTCAAATCAGTAAGAGAATAATAGTAACTTCCAGCCTCTGGTGTGCCCACATAACCGTGCCCCCCTTCGAGTAATGGATTTTTCTTTGATTCTAAATCAAGATTTAAATGCTTAGTTTTTAAATTAAAATTATTTGGTGTAGTTTCGATGATTTCTGAATTTAAGGTACTTTCTAAAAAATTTCCATTTTTATAATTTATATATAAAAGTTCTTTTGTGAAGCTATCTTTTGATATTAAAGAGATGTGTTGAATTTCTTTGTAATTTTTTTTATTTGAAATATCTGAAATTACAGAATGTGCAAAATGGATATACTCCCCATTTTTAAAATGATCTTCTATTAAATGTGGCAAGATATGTGGGATATTTACTTTATTTATATTAACTTTGAAAAAACAATCCATGAAACTATATTCTTTTCCACCCTTATCATACAAGTGCCCATTAAAATACCACCACTCGATAATAAAATCGTGTGGCCCGTTGTCTTTTGGTAAAACTATTGGTTTTATTTCATCCATGTAAACTTACAAAGTTATGCCTAATAATTTTATAATCATTGGTGCTATTGGATCAGCTGTTATTCCGTAAACTATGATTCCACCCAATAATCCTGTAATTGAAATAGCGATAAGCCCTAAAAAAGCGATTGTTATTGAAAAGGCATTACTCGTTAGGATTT
The DNA here is from genome assembly GCA_903907175.1 of uncultured bacterium. Taxonomy (GTDB): domain Bacteria; phylum Patescibacteriota; class Minisyncoccia; order Phycocordibacterales; family UBA9973; genus UBA9973. The sequence continues at coordinate 7,025 of CAIVNB010000058.1, read as the reverse complement.
TTTGGATAAACATAAAAAAATTAGTTATTTTAGGTAAATTTAGTTTTGGTATTATTGTTGGGTTAATCAAAAAAAATATTTCACCAATAAGAAGTAAGGAATAAAGGAAGGTAGAAATCCCAGCAAATGTTGAGTGTATCCCTATAAGTTGATGATTTTTATTTATTAAATGTTCAGCTGTCTCTCCCGTAGAACTTGCAATAAAAGCACCGATGACACCTATGACGAGTAAAAGTAGCTCAGTTCCCTTCCATGAAATTTTTGGGAACCATTTTTTGAATGGAAATATTTTTATTATTGAGTAAATAAATAATAATGCTATTGGGAAATGCACAAAAATTGGGTGTATATTATATGCCATATTTTCATTATACCATTTTTATTTTTAATACTACAAAATAAAATAGCCAAGAAATTTCTTGGCTATTTTAAGGTAAAACTACTTTTTTGCCTTTTTTGGTTTCTTTGCTTCTTTTTTGGGATGAGAATTTCCTTTTGCCATAAAAATTTTTGTTAATTGAATAATATTTTTATTATAACATAGTCACTTATTAATTACTTATTTTAAACCCAATATAAATTCCAACTACAGCCCCCAAAGATCCAAAGATGAGTGGAGAAAGAGAAAATACATCGGCTCCCCAAAGACTAGGTATAAAGCCTCCAATTACGGATCCGATAGTTGCACCAATCCAAACTAGTGTTTTTGAATTCATAAAATATTATGGAGTTTTATTTTTATCATCTGGTAAATCTTCTATCTGCTTTCCCCATTGCCAACGAGGCTTTTCGCCCTTTCTATAGCATACATAAATTAATAATCCAGTCATTAAACCTATCACAGCAATATTTTTTAGCCCCTCATGATCCATTTTTACTACTCCAAATGTAAAAAATATTAACCAAACAAGTAGAACGAGCCAACCTTCCCAAGAAGACGGTGTCCAGCCCCATCCGTATAATTTTCTTCTAAACCAAATTTTATTCATAATTCAATTATAGCAAATCGTTGTTTTTTTGTCTTTTTTAGTGTATTTTATATAAGTGTAAGTAATATTGGGAGATCGTCTAACGGTAGGACAGCGGCCTTTGAAGCCGTGAATCTTGGTTCGATTCCAAGTCTCCCAGCCAGCACTTTTAATCTTATTTTGCTATAATAAAAATCTATGAATATATTTTATCCTGTTCAGTTATTTTCAGATTGGTTAACTTTTTCTGTGCTTAAAATTACTCCAAAAACATTACTAGCAGAAGCTGTTAATTTTTTTATTTATGACACTATAAAAATATTCATTTTACTTTCTGTTATTATTTTTTTTGTTTCGATTATTCGTTCTTATCTACCAAAAGAAAGAATAAGAGTAATTTTATCTCATAAAAATCAATTTACAGGAAATATTCTTGCATCGTTCTTAGGGATAATTACACCGTTTTGTTCTTGCTCCGCCATTCCCCTATTTTTAGGATTTATTCAAGCAGGAGTTCCACTCGGGGTTACTTTTTCTTTTCTTGTTGCTTCCCCAATGATCAATGAAGTTGCCTTAGTTTTACTTTTGGGAATGTTTGGTTGGAAAATTGCACTAATGTATATAATCAGCGGACTCCTCATCTCTATTTTATCTGGAATAATTATTGGAAAAATGAAGGTTGAAAATTTGGTCGAATCTTTTGTTTTTGAAGAAAATAAAAATGGAAATGTTACTTTCTCAAAAATGACACAAAAAGAAAGAATTACTTATTCTTTAAATTACACAAAAGATATCCTACAAAAAGTTTGGCCATATATTTTAGTTGGCATTGGGGTTGGGGCTTGGATTCATGGGTATGTCCCCGCTGATTTTCTAGCTCAATACGCTGGTTCAAGTAAATGGTATGCTGTTCCACTAGCTGTTCTTATTGGGATACCTCTTTATTCAAATGCTGCAGGTATTATTCCACTTGTATCTGCTTTAACTGAAAAAGGGGTCGCTATGGGCACCACACTGGCATTTATGATGTCTGTAACTGCTTTATCTCTCCCAGAATTCATGATTTTAAAGAAAATAATGAAAACCAAGCTTATTCTTATCTTTGCTGGAATTGTGGGTGTTGGAATCATGCTTACTGGATACTTATTTAATTTAATCTTGAATTAATCCTTACATTTGTAATAAATTATGTTTTGAAACGGCTTTGGAATATAGGTCGCATTAAAAAATTTATAAAAATATGATTATATTATTTATCGTTGGGTTATTGCTCGGAGCAGTTTCTGTCATTTTTGCTTTACAAAATATCGCTATTATAACAGTTAATTTTTTTTCTTGGCATTTTACTGGATCTCTCGCTTTTGTTTTATTATTAGCTATCACCTCGGGAGTCCTTATCGCAATCTTGCTTTTGCTTCCAGAATTTATTGAAAACTATTTTAAAAATAAAAATTTGAAAAAAGAGAACAAGGATCTCACAGAAGAACTACGAAAACAGAAAGAGCTGACAGTTTTTACTAAGCATACTTCTCCAACAGAAGAAGATATCTCAAAAATCGAACATGGGGGCAACAGATTTGATATAATCAATATATGAAAATAATTAGAATAATTCTATTAATTTTAATAATTATTGGAGTGATAGCCTTGATTACACAAAAAATTTGGGTACCAAAGTTAATTGATCAAATTCCTTTATCAGAAAATGTTTCTGTGATTGTTCCAGTTACCCAGAAAAATCTTTCATTTGAAAATGGTCATCAGTGTTATACGTACAATCACGAGGCAACCATAAATGAGCCGACAACGGTTAATGAATTTATGGATATTACAATAAATAATCAGAAAGTAACTGGAACCAAAAAAGGGAGTCAAAATAGTTCCGAAATTACAAATGGGTATGATGGGACACTTGTTGGAACTGTAAATAACGACATAATGGATGTTGTATTCGCATATATTGTCGAAGGTTCTCAGGGCCAACAAAAAGAAATATATAGAGCAAAGAAAGATAAAACAGGAATAGAAAAATTACGTTATCCTTTAATTGAAAAAAATGGAATACTAATACCAGATACAACAAAAGAATTTAAAATCTTATTCTACGCTAGAGTTGGTTGTACTGCTTCTAATTAATTTAATATTTACCCTTTTTAAAAAATAAAAATGCCGGATTCCTTTGATCCGGCAAAATACATTTAACCTTAGCACCCCGAGCCTTCACCCTGACGTCCTGTCGATGTAATGTAGTTTTTAGTTCTTTCGTCTATGATACTTTTTGCACTATCGATTGCCTTATCTTTTTCACGAAAGACTTCAGTGATGGTAACTTTGGGGTCTTTTTCCATGATTTGGCACTTATAACCCAAGAGGTCGTTACTTTTTAAGACTTCGACACACAAATCTTTGTGGTAAAAATGATCAATAAAATGCCAGTCGATTCCCTTGCTTTTCATATGCTTTGTTTTAGGGGGTTAAATTATTTTATTTAACTGTCAGAGAGTATTCTAATGTCATATGCTAACACTTTTAAAATACAAAAACAAATAAGATTTTAACCGTTAAGCAATTTTATTAATTTATTTAAAAAATTGAGTATTTCCCAAAAAATTGTTTTTGTTGTATTATATATATGAAAGTACAGACTATCGTTCTTTCCAATAAGAAACCGAAAGGTTTCATAAAAAAACAATTAAATAAGTATGTATGAGAAATTCATCTACAAACTGCTCTTACTAAGAGTAATGAGAATTAAAACTCAGTTTTCTTCTCAGGATTCATTTCAGAGAATCTTAGAATCGCCATCTGAAACTCGTTTATCATCTTTGGGTATAAAGAAAAAAGAAAAAAATCTTATTCTAAAAGACCTGGAGAATATTTTTGGGATTAAAATCTCAGGAATTGATAAAGAAGAAATTATTACAAAACAAGATTTATTGACTGCAGTATATCTGCAACTCATGAAAAATATTGTCCCATAATTTCTTAATTAAAAAAAACGGTCTACTTTAAAAAGGAAAACCGTTTTTTATTTTTCTTCTCCTAAAATTTTTATCAAGGCAAGTTCAAGTGGTAGTTCAGCAATGAATGCTCGATCTATATTCTGATATGCTTCAAGTAAAATTGATAGTGATTTTGAACGCAACATGCCTTCTTTGTCACTTTTTATAAGTTCTTTTAAGAATTCTAGGTCTATTTCTGACAAATCGAAACTAATTTCTTTTTCTAATTTTGGAGCATAACGTAAAATAATAGCTATTCGTAATTTTTGAATAATTAATTTCAGATATAATTTCATGTCTAGATTTTCAGTGGAGGATTTTTGTATTATTTTAATCCCCTCTTCTATGTTTTTATTTACAATTGCCAACAAGAATTCGTTTACAAGAGTAGTTTTTGGTGCGCCAGTAATTTTTTCCACATCTTCTTTTTTAATTTTTTTAGTCTTAGAGAAATTTACAACTTTTTGAAGAATCCCAAGTGTGTCACGATATGACCCGTCACCTAACATTGCAATCAATTCCGTAGACCCATGATCTAATTCAAAACCTTCTTTTTTTGCAATATCAAAAATCATTTTCTTTAAAATTACATCCGTTGCCTTTCGAAAAGTAAAAACCTGACAGCGTGAAATTATAGTTTCAGGAACTTTCTGAAGTTCGGTCGTAGCTAAAATAAATATTACATGCTTTGGTGGTTCTTCGAGAGTTTTTAATAACGCTCCCCAGGCATCCTTTGAAAGCATATGCACTTCATCAATAATGTAAATTTTATATTTTGAATCAAATGGAAGTACTCGGACTCCATCTCGAAGGGTCTTTATATCCTCAATTCCACGGTTTGAGGCTGCGTCTATCTCATATAGATCATTTACTGAAATACCTATCTCTTTTGCGAAAATACGCGCTACAGAGGTCTTTCCAGTGCCTCTAGAGCCCACAAAAAGGTAGGCATGAGACACTTTTTTGTCTTTTATAGAGCTTTCAAGCACCTTGGTGATATGATCTTGCCCTAGAACCTCATCAAAATTACTTGGGCGATATTTTCTATATAAAGCTAGGTTATTTTCAAGCATAAATACAGTATATCAGAGAGATTTATAAATTAAAAACATGAAGTAATAATGCCATGCGAATATATAATCCATTTTGGGCTTGGCGGAAATATGCAGCCCTTTTTTCTTTATCGATTTCAGTATCAATTTCATTTACTCTCGGCAATGGATGCATAATGATTGCATCACTTTTTAACTTACCAACGTGTTCCATTTTTAATATGAAAGAATCTTTAACTTTTTCGTAGTCGGCAATATTTGAGAAACGTTCTTTTTGGACTCGTGTCATATAAAGCACATCTACTTTAGACAAACAATCTTCTAAATTATTTTTCTCTTCAAAATTTATACCATTATCATTCAAATATTTTCTATACTCATCTCCTAAAACTAATTCTTTTGGTGAAATAAAATAAAATTTGTTGTTCTTCCACATCGTTAAAAGTGGGACAAGAGAACGAAGTGTTCTACTGTTTAAAATATCACCAACGAAAGCAATCGAAAGATTATCGAGTCGCCCATGTTCTTTTTGAATTGTATAAAGATCTAAAAGTCCTTGAGTTGGATGTTGATTGGCACCATCTCCAGCATTAATTATCGGTGTTTCGGTGACTTTTGAAGCAGTTTCAATAGAGCCTGCCGCAGGATGACGCATTACAATAGCATCTGCATAACACGAAAGCATTCGAGCTGTGTCCTCTATTGTCTCACCCTTGTAAGCTGAAGAATTACCCATTGCATTTTCAGCTGAGATTATATTTGCACCCAGTCGTAGTGCTGCAGTTTCAAAAGACAAGCGTGTACGGGTTGAAGGCTCAAAAAAAATACAAGCAATTATTTTCCCGGAAAGTAGCTTTGATGTATTTGAATCTCTTAAAGATTTCTCCATTTCACTTGCACGTGATAACAATTTTTCAACTTCGTCTTTTTTAAATTGATTTGTAGAAAGTATGTGCATTATATTGTTTATTATACTATTAATCCCGACGATTCTGTCGGGACCCCTACCTTGCGTCGGGGTTTATATATTCATTATAGGATTTAATTTCTAAATCTTCCATGCTATAACGAGACAATGCTTTTAAGAAAGCTCGTGCTAAATGCAAGTCAGTAAAAAGTGGAATTTGGTTATCAACTGTTGCTCTACGAATCTTGTATCCGTCAGTTTCTAGACGCTTAGCTTTAGTTTTATTATGCAAACTTGATTTTATTTCAGTTAAATTTATCACAAAAGCGACCTTTTTTGCTTCAATCAAATTTATGACATTCGGGGAATCTTCTGACGCTTTGCGCACAATCTGGCAATGTACTCCTCGGCTTCGTAGAAAAATAGCGGTCCTATTGGTTGTAAAAATATTATAACCAAGTAAAGATAAAGTATGCGCAGCTTCCAAGAATTTCGCTTTATAAACTGATCCACCTAAAGAAAGAAGAACTGCTTTTCTACTAAAATCAAATTTGTTTGTACTTAAAATTGATTTTAACAATGCTTCATCGTAATCTTTTCCAAAACAAGCCACTTCTCCAGTGGAAGACATTTCTACGTGTAGTACTGGGTCTGCTCCGAGCAAACGAGAAAAAGAAAATTGAGAAGATTTAACCACAACATTTTTAGGATATACAAAATTATATGGCAAAGCTTTACCAAAAAAACTATCTACTGTGATGTCTAAGAAGTTAACATTCATAGCTTTTGAAAGTAATGGAAATGTACGGGAAGCCCGAAGATTTACTTCAATAACGTATGGAATATTATTTTTAACTAAAAATTGAATATTAAATGGTCCTGTAATATTTAACTCTTTGGCAATTTTCTTAGAAATTTCTTTTAACTGAAATTCAGTTGAGGCGTAAACTCTCTGTGTTGGATAAACAATAGTGGCATCCCCAGAATGCACTCCAGCATTTTCCACGTGTTCAGAGATAGCATAAATCATGACTGTGCCACCTTGAGCTACAGCATCAAACTCAAGTTCTTTCGCATCTTCAATGAATTTAGAAAT
>CAIVNB010000057.1 GCA_903907175.1 uncultured bacterium | reverse complement strand
ATTTTCTGGGGAAAGGATTCCGCAAAACTTCGGCTGATTCCTTTTTTCTGAATTCGGATGTCGCAAGCGGAGGAGGAGGGGTCTGGGGAGGAATCCTCCGCTTGCTCCTCTTTTTGTTTTGGCGAAATTCGGGCGGGCTTCTAAAAATACAAACAAGTGAATTTGGGTAATACCACAGACAAAGCAACAAAAATTAATCCCAATAAAAATGTTATTGTTATTAGATTTATTTTAGATAAAGGATTATTGATTATCTCTTCTAAAAGTGAATCTTCATACAAATCTGATTTTTTCATGTCTGCATTATTTCTCATTTCCAATCTTTTATTTTCAAAATCTTCTTGTTTAGATTTATATTCTTCTGGAGAAATTTCATTTTTAAGAAATTTAGTTATTTCGTAAGAAAAATCACTAAAATTTTTATGCATTCCTTTTAGCCCTACTGTATATTTTGCACCAAAAATTATACCCTTTTTAAAACCAAGAAAAGCGATAATTACCGCAAGAACAAAAAATATAAACCCTAAAATAGCCAGCCCATCAATTTTTTGAAAATTACTTGCTAGTAATGCCTCAGTTAAGCCAGCAAAAACACCACAAGCCGTAATTATATACTCGTAATATTTTCTGTAACTATTTTTGAATCCATCAATCTGCGGATTAGTTCTAGAGATAAAATTACGACAAGCATCTTTATAGGATTCCGCTTTCTCTCTTAATTTTTTTATTTCTTCCTCCTTCATAATTTTATTGACTCAATCCCATTTTTTGATTAACAAAATTAGTACACTCCTTTTGGCTAATATATGTCATTCCGTTAACAATCTGTGTACCAAGCCAAGAAGTATTACCCATTATATTACCTTGTGGACTACAAGTAGCCAATCTTTTATTTTCATATGCGTCAAACAATAAAGTAGTAGAGCCTGAATCACTGGAAATTAAAACAAAACATTTGTTTAAAGTTTGATTGTAATGATTTTGTTGATAAAAATTTATATTATGCCCCCCGACTTCTACAAGCTGAGTATTAATTGTTTCTGCATAACTAGTGACAATTTTTTCTGCTTGTGCTGAACATTTTGCTTGTAAATTAATATCAGTTGTCGGAGTACTTACTGCTTTTGGTAATTCATTTGATTGCGAAATAGGAATAATAAGTTTACTCGAATCATCTGAGACCTTAGTTTTATCCAAATAAATAAAAACTACTACAACTAAAATTATTAGTATGCCAATTTTAAACCAATTTTCTTTAATAAATTTTTTCATATTAATTATTCATATAATCTTTAATCATTTGTTCACCAACTTCTTTGGTAACTCTTTGATATTCTCCAGTAGACCAAGAATCACAAACAGTGCCATTTATTGGTCCACCAGAATGACAGGATACTAAAACTTTATTTTCGTAAGCGTCTCTTACTTCTGAACCAACAACATAAACGACATTATCTAAAGTTGAAAAATTTACAAAACATTTTTGTAAATTTTTATTAAAATGATTAGTTTCATTTATAGTAACTCCATTTTGTTCTTGTCTGTAACTCTTGAGAAGAATCTGTGCTTGAGTTGCACATTTTGTTTGTAAATTTAAATCGGTTGTTGAAATAGCAACTGGTACTTTTGGTTGAGTTTCAACAGTTGGGTTATTGGTATTAACTACCTCAGGAGCTATATTTTTCTGAGATTGTTTTGATGTGGAATAAACAATGACAATTATTAAAATACCAACTAATACACACAATGCAATAATATTTTTATTTTTCATAGTTTTATTTAATAAAATAATCTAACGACTTTTTATAAAGTTTCGCAAACTTGTTTAATTCAACCACATCAATTCTTTGTTCGCCAGCTTCGCACTTCGAAATGTATGATTGTGGTCTTTTAAGCTTCTTAGCGACCTCAACCTGTGTTAAGCCCATTTCTTCACGAGCTTGGCGAAGACTTTTGACGAATACTCCGTATTCTTTTGTTCTAATTGATTTACCCATATTGTATCATAAGTGTATATTCACAACAAGGATATTCAAACTTAGAATAATATGATAGTATGTATTTATGGAAGCCCGCCCGAATTTCGCCAAAACAAAAAGAGGAGCAAGCGGAGGATTCCTCCCCAGACCCCTCCTCCTCCGCTTGCGACATCCGAATTCAGAAAAAAGGAATCAGCCGAAGTTTTGCGGAATCCTTTCCCCAGAAAAT
>CAIVNB010000056.1 GCA_903907175.1 uncultured bacterium | reverse complement strand
TCTAAATCAAAAAATGTAAAAGAACATGCAAGTCTAAGGAAACAAGTAGCTAGAGTTTTAACAGAAATAAATAAAAAATAATATATGGCAACAAAAGCTAACAAAGAAATAGAAAAAGAGAATAAAGGCAATACGATGAAAGGTGTAGTTGTTTCTGATAAAATGGATAAAACTGTTGTCGTTTCTGTTTCAACTTTTATAAAACATCCAAAATATGGGAAATATTACAAAGTGAGTAAAAAATATAAAGCTCACGATGAAGAAAATAAGTATAAAACTGGAGACAATGTAGAAATAGTCGAAACGAGGCCTATTTCAAAAGATAAAAGATTTAAAGTAGTAAAATAAATTTATGATTCAACCAGAAACATTAGTAAAAATAACAGACAATGCTGGAGGCACCACAGGAAAGGTGTTTAAGGTTTTAGGTAGTTCAAAAAAGAGATATGCAACATTAGGAGAACTTGTGATTATTTCAGTGAAAGTTGCTCAACCAAGAAAAGCTGTTAAGAAGAAAGATGTTCATCAAGCTGTAGTAGTACGAACTCGAAATGCTTATAGAAGAAAGGATGGATCTTATATTCGTTTTGATGACAATGCTGTAGTGATATTAGAGAAAGGAAAGAAAGATCCAAAAGCAGGACGTATCTTTGGACCGATTCCAAGAGAGTTGGCTGAGAAAGGATTCCAAAAGATAATCTCTCTTGCGCCAGAAGTAATTTAATAAAAATATATGAAATTAAAAAAAGGAGATAATGTAATAGTTATAGCTGGAAAAGACAAAGGAAAGAAAGGTAAAATCGTTCGTGTTTTGCCTGCGGAAAATAAGATTGTAGTTGAGGGCTTAAATATTTCGAAGAAACATCAACGTCCAAGAAAAAGTGGAGAAAAAGGTCAAGTTATAAAGATGGCAATGCCAATCCATGCATCAAATGTAATGATCGTAGATCCAAAAACCGAAAAGGGGTCTAGAATTGGCAAAAAGGTAGTTGGAGATACGAAGGTTCGTATTGCAAGAAAAAGTAGTCAAGAAATTTAATTATATTTTATGAAACATTTAACTGTAAAAGAAAAAGAAGCTCTCGCATTTGAGAAAATGAAAAGTGCTTTTAAGTATAAGAACATAATGGCAACACCTAAATTACAGAAGGTAGTTTTGAATGTCGGTACTGGAACGATGGTGAAAAAAGATAAAAATAAGAATACTGCGATTTCCGATCGTTTAGCAAAAATTACTGGACAAAAAGTGGCTCTAAGGGGAGCAAAGAAATCAATTGCTTCCTTCAAAGTTCGACAAGGGGATCCGATTGGAGTTATGGTAACGTTACGTGGAGCTCGAATGTATGCTTTCTTGGAAAAACTTATAAACGTAGCTCTTCCTCGAACGAAAGACTTTAGAGGTATTTCTCGTAAAGTAGTAGACAATATCGGCAACCTAACACTAGGGATAAAAGAACATACAATTTTTCCAGAAACTGCAGATGAAGACATAAAAGACGTTTTCGGACTTTCTATAACAATAGTTTCGACTGCTAAGACTCAAAAAGAAGGTTTTGCTTTCTATGAATTACTCGGAGTTCCGTTTAAGAAAGAAGAAGAAACAAAAAAGAAATAAAAAAATAATTAACTCTAAAAAATCCCTAAAAGGGATTTTTTATTACCTATTTGACTATTTTAAGGGAATCTGCTAGTATCATGCGTAAGGGAATACGTTTTAGCTAATCCGTTTTTCTCCTTTTGTACTGAGCTAGTCGAATGTATAAAAGAAAAAAAACGAGATATTATTAGAACAAAAGCCCATTATTATATATGGCAAAAACATCAGTAAAAGCAAGAGCACGAAAAACACCAAAATATTCTAGTCGACAGAAAAATCGATGTTTTCGTTGTGGCCGTGGAAATGGCTTTATGAGAGATTTTGGTATTTGTCGAATTTGTTTTCGAGAATTAGCAAATGAAGGAATGTTGCCAGGAGTAAGAAAGTCTTCTTGGTAATTTAAATATTTTATGGATTCAATTTCAAACATGATAATAATGATGAAAAATGCTAGCCTCGCAGGCAATGAGTCTGCAGTCTTTGCGCATTCAAAAGTAAAAAGTGCAATTTTGGATTGTCTTAAAAAAGAAGGATATATTTCAGATTTTTCCAAAAAAATAAAAAAAGGTGGAAATGTCTTAGAAGTCAAATTAATTTACATTGATAAAAAACCAAGAATTACAGAAGTACAAAGAGTTTCAAAACAATCACGAAGAGTTTATTTTGGAATGAAAGATATTCATCCTATAAGAAATGGTACTGGAATGTTGGTGCTTTCAACACCAAAAGGTATTTTATCAGGGAAAGAAGCAAGAAAGGAACAGGTCGGAGGGGAAGCATTATTTAAAATTTGGTAATTCGGTAGGCTCACTATAAATAATATAAATTTATGTCAAGAATTGGAAAACAAGAAATACAAATACCGAAGGGAGTTGAAGTCAAGAAAGATGGCTTGATTTTAAGTGTAAAAGGTCCTAAGGGAACACTTACTAAGATTTTTCGTGACGATATAACAATAACCATCAAGGGGGATTTAATCACTTTAAATACAAATAGAAACGATAAATTTTCAAAATCACTATGGGGTACTTATGCTTCACATATTAAAAATATGATTAAGGGAGTAGAGACACCATATCAGAAGAAATTAATTTTAGAAGGAGTCGGATTTAAATCTGAAGTAAAAGGAAAAGAATTTATTTTTGCACTAGGATTTTCTCATCCTGTAATTGTAAAAATTCCTGAAGGGATAACAGCTACTGCAGAAAAGAATAACATTACAATCACTGGTATTGATAAAGAGTTAGTAGGAAGTTTTGCAGCGAGCGTAAGAGCTCTAAAGAAGCCAGAGCCATATAAAGGTAAGGGAATGAGATACGAAGATGAAGTCATAAGACGTAAACAAGGAAAGAAGACAGCCTAAATAAGTAGAAAGTTATAAAGTATAAAGTAAATACAATGAACAAAAAACAAGACAAAAGAATAAGGTTAAAAGCAAAAATCAGATCAAAGATAAGTGGCACTAAAGAACGTCCAAGGCTTTCTGTTTTTCGTTCTAATAAATTTATTTATGCTCAAGTTATAGATGATACGACTGGTAAAACATTACTTTCGGCAAGTGATATAAAAACAACAAAAGGAACAAAAAGTGTCCGAGCCAAGGAAGTTGGTAAACTTATCAGCACCTTATGTCTTGCAGCGAAAATCGATAAAGTTGTTTTTGATAGAAATGGATTTAAATATACAGGACGCATCAAGACCGTTGCCGATGAAGCAAGAGCTGGCGGATTAAAATTTTAATGAGATAATTTATGGAAAAAGGAAACGACAAAAAAAATAATAATAGACGATCATCATCTTTTTCAAGACCAAAACCAGAGTTTGATCAGAAGATTTTGAATATTCGTCGTGTCACACGTGTGGTCGCAGGAGGACGCAGATTTTCTTTTAGTGTTGCACTCGTTGCAGGTGATAAAAAGGGTTGTGTTGGGCTTGGACTTGGAAAAGCAGGAGATACATCACTTGCTATAAACAAAGCATTACGTAATGCAAAGAAAAATATGATTAGATTGAATTTAACGAAGACGATGTCTATTCCACACGAAGTTTCTGCTAAATTCTCAAGTTCTTCTGTTCATTTGATTCCAAATAAAGGAAGAGGGCTTGTAGCAGGTTCTGTTGTTCGTGACATAATAAAATTAGCTGGAGTAAAAGATATCACAGGTAAAATTTTATCAAGTACAAAGAATAAATTAAACAATGCAAAAGCAGTTATGTTGGCACTTGAAGGAATATCTGTTAAGTACGTTAAGATAAATGTTCCCGAGACTGTCGTTATCGCTGGCAAGGAAGAGGAAGTAGTAGTTAGTTAAGAAAATTTTTATGCAAATACATAATTTAAAAAGAATACATAAGAATAAAAAAGATCGTATTGTTGGACGTGGTGGTAAACATGCGAAAACATCAGGACGTGGTGGAAAAGGACAAACTGCCCGTGCTGGTAACAAGCGTCGCCCAGAACTTCGTGATATCATTAAAAAGCTACCAAAAAATCGTGGATATCAATTCAAGTCTTTTGCAATAAAACCAATTGGAGTATCTCTTGACTTAATAATAAAAGCATATCCAAAAGGAGGAGAAGTAAATCCAGAAAGTTTACTAAAACTAAAAGTAATAAAGAAAAAGAAAGGATTTATTCCACAAATAAAAATTTTAAATAATAAAACAAGTTTTACTGTTAAGGTTGAGGTTTCAAAATGTTTAGTTTCAGAATCTGCAAAAGAAAAAATCACAAAGGCCGGGGGTAGTGTTCTCTAAATAAGATGGAAAATTTTTTTAGTAAAATTAAATTAATTTGGACAGACTCTTCTTTGAGAAAGAAAATTCTTTTTGTGCTTGGAGCTCTTGTAGTATTCAGACTACTTTCTGCCATACCCATCCCAGGGATTGATGCAGTAGCCCTAAGTAGATTTTTGGGGAACAACCAATTTTTTGGAATTTTAAACATCTTCTCAGGTGGTGGACTTTCTAATTTGTCTATAATCATGCTCGGAGTTGGTCCATACATTACTGGTTCCATCATAATGCAATTGCTCACAATCATGGTTCCAGCTTTAAAGAAAATGTATCATGAGGAAGGAGAAGCAGGAAGAAAGAAATTTACACAATATTCAAGAATGCTTACTGTTCCTCTTGCTGCGATTCAAGGTTACAGTTTGCTTGCAATACTAGAAAGTCAGAAAATTTTAGTGAATTTAACTGTTTTCGATAGAATCACAAACATTATTATAGTTATTGCTGGAGCAATGCTTATAATGTGGATCGGAGAACTTATGTCTGAATTTGGAATTGGTAATGGTGTTTCTCTTTTGATCTTTGCTGGTATCGTTTCAAGAATTCCAACAGAAATTAGTCAACTCTTGTTTACATTTGATGTTTCTCAAATACCATTATTCCTCGTATTTCTTGCTCTAGGATTGTTTGTAATAGCTGGAGTTGTTGTTGTGACAGAATCGGAGAGACCTATTCCTGTCACTTATGCGAAAAGAGTTCGAGGTACAAAGATGTATGGAGGAGGATCTACATATCTTCCACTTCGAGTAAATCAAGCAGGAGTTATTCCTATTATTTTTGCGTTGTCGATTTTGCTCTTTCCTCAGATGATTGGAAACTTTATGGCAAGCTCAACAAACGCAGTAGTGTTGAAAATTTCTCATGTCTTAACTTCTTTCTCTCAAACTAGTTGGTTGTATGCGGTGCTATACTTCGTTTTAGTATTTCTATTTACATACTTCTATACTGCAGTTACTTTTGATCCTGAAGCTTTATCTACAAATCTACAAAAGAACGGTGCGTTTATTCCAGGCATCCGTCCAGGAGCTTCCACATCTCAATACATTTCGAAGGTATTAGGACGTATTACATTACTTGGAGCAGTATTTCTTGGTGTTATTGCAGTTTTGCCTCTTATAGTGCGAGCAGCGACCGGTATTTCAGCTATTGCTCTTGGGGGAACAGCACTTCTAATCGTAGTTTCAGTCCTTCTTGATCTAATCAAAAAAATAGACGCTCAAATCTCAATGCGAGAATATTAATTTTCAGCAATCCATTTTTTATATTCTGATAGAATCATTTTAACAACCTGGCTAAGGTTGTTTTTGTTTGTATCTATAACTAAGTTGAATTGTTTTTTTTCAGTATTATTTATTTTATATAAATCCCAATATCTTTTTTGTTCACTCAGAAAACGTTCAGTCATTTTTTTTAAAACTTCTTCACTTGTTTTTACTTGTTCGCTTTGCTCGCGTAATTTATTTTCTCTAATGCTATTTAAGATTCTTTCTTTTGCTATGTCGGGAGATAAATCTAAATAAACTTTAAAGGAATTTGGAATCCAATGAAATGCTAAACGTGAATCAATTACAATTTTTTCTGAATTGTTCAAGTCTCTCATTTTTTGATCCGTCATTTCATCTATTTTTGGGTCAACTTCAGCTCTTTTATTAGTTTCTGTTACTGACAAACCTAATTCTAAGCCTACCTGACGGAAAAAATCTCCAGAAGAGAAATGTTTAAAACCCAAAGCTTGTGCAACTTCTTTGGCAGTGCTTGATTTTCCACTTCCCAAGTCCCCACAGATAGTAATTATCTCTTTTTTCATATGTTTAATATAACACATTAAGGGTTGTTTTTTAAGCCTAAATTTTGTATTCTTAAGGAATGCAATCACAAACATTCGTATTTTTTGGGCCAGCTGGTTCTGGTAAGGGAACTCAAATAAATCTATTAACTGATTATTTAAAGTTAAAAGATGGTAAAGAGTGTATTTATGCTGGGACAGGAGAGGGATTTAGGTCTTTAATAAAAACAGAAAATTTTACATCAAAAATTGTAAAAGAAAAAATAGAAAAAGGAGAGTTAGTTCCTGATTTTTTGACTACATCAATTTTCACAGATATCTTAATAGGTTCTTTAGATGAGAATAAACATCTTATGACTGACGGATATCCTAGAAATGTTGTTCAATCAGAAAGTTTGGGGAAAATGATGGAATTTTACAAACGAGAAAATGTGAAGGTGGTTTATATTGAAGTAAGTAAAGAAGAAGTTACAAAAAGAATGCTTTTGCGAGCTAGACATGATGACACCTCAGAAGTAATTTTGACGAGGATCAACATATTTTTCAATGAAGTTATTCCAGCTATGAATTATTTTAAAGATAAACCAAATTTCGAAATTATTTCAATAAACGGGGAACAGACAGTCGAAGCTGTATTTGAAGAAATTAAGAAAAAACTAAATTTATAATATGGATGAAACTATTGTTATTTCACTTGGTGGATCGTTAATAATACCTGATCAAATTGATGTAGGGTTTTTGAAAGATTTTAAGGAATTGATTTTAGAGAAGGTTGAAAATGGTAAGAAATTTGTGATTGTTACAGGAGGAGGGAAGCTTTGCAGAAGATATCAAGAAGCAGCAAAAGAGATAACAAACCCATCGAAAGACGACCTTGATTGGATTGGCATATCTTCTTTGCAATTAAATGCGGAATTAACTCGTGTTCTTTTTGGAGAGAAAGCTCATTCGAAAGTTATTCTCAACTTATCTGAGAATCTTTTGTTTAATGAGCCGATTATCATTGGGGCCGCATATAAGCCAGGACAGAGTACTGATTGGGATGCAATACTTGCTGCAAAAAATGTTGGTGCTAAAAAAGTAATTAATTTATCAAATACTGATTATGTTTATGACTCTGACCCTAAGAAAAATTTAGATGCCAAAAAAATTGAAAAAATTTCTTGGACAGACTACAAAAAACTTATTCCGAGCGAATGGAACCCAGGGCTAAACTCTCCCTTTGATCCAATCGCATCGAAAATAGCAGATGAAAATGATATAGAAGTGATTATTATGAATGGTAAGCCAATAGATAATTTAAGGAAGTGTTTAGATGGGGAAGAATTTAAGGGGACGGTGATAAAAAATTTTTA
This sequence comes from uncultured bacterium, assembly GCA_903907175.1. Classification (GTDB taxonomy): domain Bacteria; phylum Patescibacteriota; class Minisyncoccia; order Phycocordibacterales; family UBA9973; genus UBA9973. Next base: position 897 of record CAIVNB010000056.1, on the reverse strand, counting down.
ATATATATTTTCTGAAACGCACATAATTTTCTACTGAAAATTTGCTATGCTCGGCTCGCCAGCCTGCGCAATGTTTCATAAAACATATATTAAAAATTTTTTAATAAAATTTTATGATAATAATAAAAACAAAAGAAGAAATAGAAATATTGCGGGAAGGCGGAAAGCGCTTGGCTTTTGTTTTGAACAAAGTAAAAGAAAAAGTTGCTCCAGGGGTTTCAACTTGGGAACTTGATCAATATGCAGAAAAGCTAATTCGAGAAATGGGGGATTATCCGGCTTTTTTAAATTATCGCCCAGAGGGGGCAGTTGGACCATACCCGGCTTCTTTATGCGTATCAGTGAATGATGAAGTCGTTCATGGTATCCCTAAAAAGGACAGAATTTTACAAGAAGGGGATATTGTTTCGATTGATTTAGGGCTTAGACATAAAGGGCTTTTTACCGATATGGCGATGACAGTAGGAGTGGGTGAGGTAAGCCCAGCCTCTTTAAAACTCATGAAAACGACTGAGAAGGCCTTGGGAATAGGTATTAGTGCATCTATAGCAGGAAACAAGATAGGAGACATAGGACACGCAATAGAGAGCTTTGTACGACCACACAAATACGGGATTGTTGAAGTTTTAGCAGGGCATGGTGTTGGTAGGGCAATTCATGAAGATCCTTTTATTCCTAATTATGGCAAAAAGGGGACAGGAGTAAAATTGGTCCCTGGAATGGTAATTGCCCTTGAGCCAATGTTAAATAACGGCACAAAGAACGTTACGATAGACGACGATGGATGGACTTTTCGTACAGCTGACAGAAAAAAAAGTGCTCACTTTGAACATACTATTTTAATTACAGAAGGGGAGCCAGAAATTTTAACCCTCCTTCGTTAAAATTACGGACGGG
>CAIVNB010000055.1 GCA_903907175.1 uncultured bacterium | reverse complement strand
TTACCTTTTTTATATATTTTTATAATAGTACCAATAATAAGTTTTTTAGTACCATTAATAATTTTAAAAATTTTTAAAATAAATAAAGTTTTTCTTTATATTCTACATATAGTTCTAATTGTATTTATGGCGATTTCTTTTTTTATTATAGTTGTTTTCTTTGCTTTTAATAATTTCCAAATAGGCTAAATCTAATCTCAGCGATAGCGTAGATGTAAAATATCAAGGGCAACTATTGATATTTTTATAGTAGTTTTTTATGGGTAAAGTGCTAGAATATATGCATATATGACTGTCGCTAATATTGCCAAAAAAATACAAAATAAGCACAATCTAAATCATATTTATGCGCACAATGTGGCTCGTTCTTTTGCTTACATGGATAATTTTTCGATAGGAATGGAAGATGAGTCTTTAAAAGAAAAACCAAAACCATTTGTAAAGTGGGTTGGCGGGAAACGTCAATTACTTGTTCAATTTAAATTAAGAAATTTATACCCTCCAGAAAAATTTAATTTAATAAATGGTAGATACTTTGAGCCGTTTGTAGGTGGTGGAGCAGTATTTTTCGATTTGCTTCCTGAAAAAGCATTTTTATCTGATCTGAATAATGAGCTTGTGATTACTTACAATGTTATAAAAAATAATATTGATGAGCTTGCAAAATCCTTAAAGAAACACAAATATGAAAAAGAATATTTTTTAAAAATTCGTACAAAAGATCCTAAGAAGTTATCTGACATTGAAGTTGCTTCGAGATTTATTTATTTAAATAGAACTTGTTTCAATGGAATGTATCGAGTAAATAGCAAGGGGGGATTCAATGTTCCATTTGGAAAATATTCAAACCCGCTTATTTGTGACGAGCAAAATTTACGTCGAGTTTCAAAAGTACTCAAAAATGTTGAAATAAAATGTCAGGATTACAAAGAAGTGCTAAAGAAAGCAAAGAAAGGGGATTTTGTTTACTTTGATCCTCCCTATTTTCCAGTTAGTAAAACTGCTTCGTTTACGAGTTACACCAAAGAGGCATTTTTAGAAAAAGAACAAATAGAACTCCGAAATACTTTTCTTGAATTACACAAGAGAGGTTGCTTTGTAATGCTTTCAAATTCTGATACATCTTTAATAAATAATATTTATTCAGGGCATAAAGGAGTTCGAATTACAAAAGTTGAAGCAGGTCGTGCAATTAATTCAAAAGCTTCTGGAAGAGGTAAAATTACCGAAGTATTAGTAACTAATTATTAATCTAAATGGAATTTAAGAAATTAAGTATTTTACCTAAGGAAATCTTATTATTATCAGCAAAGGATTTTAATTCTCAAATCATTATTATGAATCAATACAATACAACAAATGTTACATCACATAATCAGAATGGAGGGGAAACTGTAGGATTAAAAAATAGCGAGCAAATAAATAGTCAAATTATTTGGAAATGTAGAAAAGAAGGTTTTTTGTTTGCGATAGTCGTAGGAGTTCTCGTGGAAATCATTATCAGATTAATTTTTTAATTATATGCAAGATGATAAAAATATGTTTAATATTAATAGTTTTAATCAATCGGGAGGTATTACTGCTGGTGTGGTTAATTTAGGTCCACAGCCAAGAAGGGTTGATGAACAATCGGGAAAACAGCTTTTAGATAATTTGAAAAAGGGAAAAAAAATTACAATAACTTCTGTTATGGGAGACCAAGAGGCATTTAATTTTGGGCATCAGATATTAAATTTTTTAAAAGGGAAAGGATATAATGCTGAAGGTGTAAATCAGGCAATTTATTCTCAGCCAATAATTGGTCAATTTATCGAGAATAAAAATCCTAATCAGACTGACATTATAATTGGTACACAAGAAAAGTAATTAAATGGCAAACAATAATTCATGGGAAAAAATATTTGAAGATAACAAAATTTTAGAGAATGATTTTTCTAAGGGCCCTTTTTATTTATCTGCAGAAATGATAAAAAAATCAGTACAAGATTTTAAAAAAACTAATGAGAAAGAAGTGCGTTGTTTGTGTAAAATGGACACAAGAGAAAGTATTCCAGAAATAATGAAAAAAAATGGATTAATTTTATTACCTGTAAAAAATAAATATTATGTAATTTTAAAAGGTGAAGGATATGTTGATATTCCTGATATCAAAGGTGAAGCAGAAATATATAATACCAAATTAAGTTTTGATTTAGATACAGCAAAAATTGGAAATTCAGAAATGCAACACCTTGATTTTGCTTATGCTTCTAGTCTTATTAGAACATTTATGGGAGACCCTACTCTTGTTTTAACTATACGTGGTAGAAAATATACTCCTAAATTTAGTTATCAAATTGGAAATAATTTAATTGACACAGAAGGAGTTCAAACTGAAGTTGATGCTGGATATGAAGGAGAAAACCAGGTAGTTCTTATTGAAGCAAAAAATTCTTCAACAAAAAATACTATCATACGACAATTGTATTATCCTTATAGGCAATGGTCAGAACACACAAATAAAAAAGTTATTTTATTATTTTTTGAAAAAAGAGTTGATGAGTATTTAATTTGGCAATATGAATTTAAGAAAAAAGATGACTACGATTCAATAAAATTAGTGAAATCAAAAAAATACAAGATATTATAGTTTTTATGTCTACAAAAGAATTAAAACTTCATCCAGATAATTTTGAGATGGAATGCACGACGGTTTGGGCTTTTCCCAGACGGGGCAATTGGGCTACGCATGCTTCTGATTGGCGCGGGAATTGGTCGCCGGAGGTTGTTCGAAATTTAATTTTAAGATATTCGAAAGAAAAAGATCATTTACTAGATTGTATGATCGGTGGAGGAACAACTGCGATAGAAGCAAAAATTTTAAATCGACATATTACTTGTATTGATGTAAATGAAGAAGCACTAGAGAGGACAAAAAAGTCTTTGGAATTTGAAGTGCCAAATAAATCAAAGCAACGAGTTATGAAATGCGATGCTCGGGATATGAGTTTTATTAAAGACAATGAAATTGATTTTGTTTTAACTCATCCGCCGTATGCAGATATTATCAAATACAGCGATGGAAAAATAAAAGAAGACTTATCGAATATTCACGACATAGATGCTTTTGTGGATGAAATAGAAAAAGTAGCAAAAGAATTATATCGAGTTTTAAAACCAGGGAAATATTGTGCAATTTTAATAGGGGACACGAGAAGGCAAAAAATGTATCAGCCGATGGCATTTAAAGTGATGGATAGATTTTTGAAAGTTGGATTCAAATTGAAAGAAGATATCATAAAAAGACAATTTAATTGCAAGGCCACAGGCTTTTGGGTAAATAAATCAAAAGAAGGAAATTTTTTACTTATCATGCATGAACATTTGTTTATTTTCCAAAAGTAACTAGCAAGGACAGTCCTTGCTAGGTTTATGGGTTGCAGTATTTTAATAGAAACTTCATGATGTTTTCATTTTATGTGCGGTATAATAAATGTATGTTAAAACAAGGAACAAAAATTATAGATTTTACATTAAAAGACCAAGATAATGTCGAGCAGAAATTATCAAACTTTAAGGGGAAAGTATTGTTGTATTTCTATCCAAAAGACGATACACCAGGATGCACAAAGGAAGCTTGCATGATTACAGAGGTTTATGATGATTTCAAAAAAGCTGGAATCACGGTGCTCGGAGTATCTGCCGATTCGCCTGAAAGCCATACTAAGTTCCGCCAGAAATATAATCTGCCATTTACACTTTTGTCTGACCCAAAGAAAAAAGTGATAAAAGAATATGGTGCATTTTCACCAATTTTTACAAAACGCATTTCGTATCTGATTGATAAAGGAGTTATTGTAAAAGTTTATCCAAAAGTAGACCCTGCAAGTCACGCAATGCAAATACTAGAAGACATAAAAGGGGAGTAATATGTAAAAAACTTTGAAACCTAGCAAGAACCGTTCTTGCTAGGTTTTTTGGAGTTACGGAAAATAAAAAACCTCTTGAGTAAATTCTCTCAAGAGGTAATGATCAGAAATGAACAACTGACCATTTTAATGGACGGACTAGAAATCCGTCTTGCTCCGACTTAGCACTAGAAGAAGGGAAGAATGCCGTACGGGGTATGCCTTATATTTCGCTACATATCGGTCTCAGGTTTAATTTTTTGAAAATTTTAATTCCTGAGGCCTGTTTTTTGGTTAGTTGAAAACTTAATTTTGGTGTTTCGTTGGAATAGAATCTTGTGTCTTCTTTTTCCTTTTCAACATGGATGCCTTTTCCTTTTAAGGCACTTGCTAGTTCTTTGAGTTTTTCTTCTGACCCAAAGACGTGATATTTTTTCATCATAGGTATAAATTTAGTTTAGTTAAATTATTTTAGTGGAGGTTCCATTTGGAAGAAAAATTCTTTCCCAATGATTCTTAGATATAACTGGCTTCTTAGCCAGCTACTTGAGACTGGGTATATGTCTCGACGAGGATAGTCAATCTCATCAAGAACAAGTTTGTTTTTTGGGATTTCACTACTCCCAAACCAGTATAAATATACTACTAGGTGAGTGTTTCTTTTGTGGTCGGTATATTTCCCGGCCAAAAGACTTACCCCTTTTCCCATGTCGTGGATTGGGTAAGTAAAGCTAAAACGTTTACCCGTTATATTTTTCAGGTAATCTAATAATTCTAGTTTTTCCATGACTGATGAAATTAAAGGTTTAACAACTTGTTTTGATTTGTAAAGCTTTAAAAACTAGGTGATTTTCAAAGTTTTACAAATCAAATATAGCTATATTTCAAAGAGTTATTTATTGTAGTTTTATCATAAATAAAGTTTTTAGTCAAGAAAACAAAACCTAGCAAGAACAGTTCTTGCTAGGTTTTGAGGAAAATAAATTGTGATATACTGATATTAATATGAAAAATAATAGTAAAAGACTATATAAAAGTAGAGACAATAAAGTTATCGCTGGGGTAATGGGTGGACTCGGGGAATATTTTGAAGTTGACCCAGTACTCTTTCGAGTTGCTTATATTATCATAAGTGTTTTCACTGCAGTTTTTCCTGGGATTATTGCTTATATTTTTATGGCGATGGTTATGCCAAAAAAACCTGAAACAGTTCACGAAAAAGCAGAATAACTCTACCTTGTTTTTAAAAAAATTGACTGAATATAAGATTTTTGATAAAGTCTTGGTGGTTTAGTTCTTTCAAAAAAGTTTTTGGGTTTTTGTATGTTGTTGGATTGTCTTTGTTTCTTTATGGGGATAGCGACAATTCAACAATTTCCTAACCTAAAAATAGAACTCATGAAAAAAGAAAAAAAGAAAGTTTTGATTTTTGGTGATAAATTCACCAAAAGGATGATCCACAACATCCATGACATTGCGAAAAGCAAGGCAGTCGTATTTTCAAGAGACATTATTATTGAAAACGAAGAGCCAGTAGACCTGTTAGTAATTTCCTCAGAAGACCTTATCCAATTTTCTGATTTTGAAAAGTTCAGGAATGAATATGGAAAAGAGGGGATGAAAATTGCTCTTGTCTGCAATGTCAGTGTCGGTGACATAGAATGTGCAAAAAAAATCGCACAGACTGAATGCTGTTTTTTCTCTTTTGACTTTGTGGGGAAAGTCGAAAAAGAAGTAAGAAATCGATTTCTTTCCATGTTAAATTAGTTTTTTAATAATAATATTTTAGTCACTCCTTGTATTCAGGCAAGGAGTTTTTTATTTTTAATAAGATGATTTATGGTATATAATACATTTCTTATGTATTTCAGAAAAATAAAAATTGGGAATAGTTTCTTGCTTTTGATTATCCTTTATATTTTAGGGTATACACACCTTTTTGGTGGGCCATATTTTCTTGCGAAATTCTTTTTTGTCTTAATGCTCATAGGCGCATTGGTTTTCTCACTTTTTATTTGGGGTATGGCAAGTTTTGCAAATAAGATTTTTAAAAAACGAATGAGTAATTTTGGTAATAAGGTAGAAGAAAAAAGTGAAACAATAAAAGTGGATGCTAAAATTGTAGAATGATTTTAAAAATTAGAGAAATAATATATAATATAAACCGTGGACAACGACATGACATTTAGTGTAAAAGTAGCCTCCTTGCTTTTAATAGCATCCTTCACTGTTTTTCTGGCGGTAAAACAGTTTTTTATTTTACGAAATCAAGTATATCAAGATGCATTTTATGGCTTTGATGAAATTAAATAATTTATAAATAATAAAAAATATTTATGTTGAAAGGATTTAAACAATTTATCTTAAGAGGGAATGTAGTTGACCTAGCAGTCGGTGTCGTAATCGGGGCCGCTTTTACTGGTATTGTAAATGCTCTTGTTAAAGATTTGGTTACTCCATTTATTGGAGCTATCGTCAAAGCGCCAGATTTTTCTGGTTTACATTTTACTGTAAACGGAAGCCAGTTTATGGTTGGCAATATTTTAAATGCTTTGATTTCTTTTTTAATTGTTTCAGTGGTTGTCTATTTTTTTGTTGTTGTACCCATAAATTTATTGATTTCAAAAAGTAAAAAAGAAGCACCAGCAGACCCTGCAAGCAAAAAATGTCCTGAATGTTTAAGTGAGATTCCAATGATGGCTAAAAGGTGTGCATTTTGTACAGCTAAATTACCTGAACCAATTCCTGTAGAAAATGTCTAATAATCAAATTAGTTTAATAAGAATTAAGCGAGATCTCGCACTTTATAAAAATAAGGAAAAGGCACAACTATTGTCGCGTTTTTTCAAAACTGGGGAAGGGCAATACGGGGAGGGGGATGTGTTTTTAGGAGTGATTGTGCCAGACTCTAGAAAGGTAGCAAGAAAATATTTTGATATTTCGCTTGGTCTTGTTGATGAGTTAATACAGAGTAAAATCCATGAAGAGCGTTTGGTCGCAGTGTTTATATTAGTTGAAAAATATAAAAAAGCTAATGAAAAAGAGAAAAAAGAAATTTATAAATTTTATTTAAAACATGCAAAAAATATAAATAATTGGGATTTAGTAGATTTATCAGCACCAAAAGTATTTGGGAGTTATCTTTTAAACAAAGATAGAGAGATTTTATTACGTTTTGCTAAATCGAAAAATCTTTGGGAGAGACGAATTGCTATTATTTCTACATTTCAATTTATTTATGCTGGTGAATTTGAATGGACTTTTAAAATTGTAAAAATACTTATCCATGACAAGCACGATTTGATTCATAAAGCTTGTGGATGGATGCTTCGTGAAGTCGGGAAGCGTGTTTCAGAAAAAAAACTTGAAGAATTTTTAAAAGAAAATTATAAAAATATGCCTCGTACGATGCTTCGCTATGCAATAGAGAGATTACCTGAACCAAAACGACAATATTATTTAAAATTAAAATAGTTTGCTTTATTATTAAAATTTAATTATCATTTAAATATGAGTGAAATAGAAAGGGAAGACATAGATAATTTGCTATATGAAAGATACCACGATCATAAAGAGAATCATCCTGATCGGTATATTGATCACTATTTAGAACAATATCGTATTTATATACACGTATCTAATTCTGGAAATGAACGTAGGGCAAAATCAAATGAATTTTTCTTGGCTATTAATACTGCGATTATGGGTATCTTAGGTTATTTTGAAATAAAAGGTCCAATAGAAACACCAATCGTCTTCATGATGGTGCCGTTTGTTGGAATAGCAATTTGTTATTGTTGGTACAGGATAATCAAATCTTATAGTGAATTAAATAGAGCAAAATTTGCAGTGCTTCATTCAGCCGAAAAGAAATTACCATTATCTCTTTTCAAAACAGAATGGGAGCTTTTGGGTAAAGGTAAAGATAGAAAAAAATATTTACCCCTTTCAAGTACAGAAAAATTGATTCCGCTTATATTTTCTATCCTTTATGTTTTAATTTTTTTATCTAATCTGCCTTGGGGGTATATAGTAAATTTTGTTCGTTAGATTTATCTTCGTTCTCGTCTGTCGAATTCATCATAGTCGTCTTCTTTTTTTTTATCCAAGTCTTCTTCTTCAGGTATTTCAATATTGCAATTTGCACAAAATGACCCGTATTGGCGTAAGCCACATTGGGGACAAGTTTTGTCGTCAGATTTTTGCTCTTCGTCTATTCCATTGTTTTCTTCTTCATACATACCAATATGATATAAAATTTGTGAGAATTAATCAATAAGTATATAATATCGGGATGGAACAAGAATTACAAAAAAAAATAGAGGAACAAGGCTTAAAAATAGATGCAATTTATAAATCAGTAGAAAAAACGAGAAAGTATTTTTTAGCAATGATATGGATTACTGTAATTGGGGTGGTACTGCCTATAATAGGGCTTGCTTTTGCGATACCAGCATTTATGAATAATTATATGGGTTCTCTGAACCTAAATGGGCTCGGCTTATAATATGGAAGATAAAAAAGTTCAAATTTTAATTATTGATTTAGGATCTCAATATACTCAAATAATCAGACGATCACTAAGATATTTAGGTTTTAAGTCAGTTATTTTATCACCCGAAAAGTCATTAGAGTGGATAAAAAATAATAATCCAAAGGGAATAATCCTTTCAGGTGGAAGTGCCTCTGTCTACGATGTAGATGCGCCAAAAATTCCAAAAGAAGTTCTTGATTTTAATACTCCAATCTTAGGAATATGTTTTGGTATGCAATGGATTGCATATATGAACGATGTAAACACCATTCATGCTGTGAAAGAAGGGAAGTCATATGGTCCTGTCGAAATAAATTTTGATCAAAATAATAAAAGTGTGCTTTTTGAAAATTTGAAAGAACATATAAATGCATGGTCTTCGCATGGGGATTCTGTCAGCAGTACACCTTCCCAGTTTAAGATTACAGCTACTTCAAAAAATAATTCTGTGATTGAGGCTATGGAATGTGTAGATAAAAAACTTTGGGGTGTGCAATTTCACCCAGAAGTAGAACAGACAGAAGATGAAAATATTATTTTAAATAATTTTGCTGAAAAAATCTGTGGATGTGTAAAAGATTATTCAAGGAAAGATTTAATAAGGGAAATTGGGGATTATACAGAAAAAGAATTAGGTAATGGAATTGCTATAATCGGTGTGTCTGGAGGAGTTGACTCTACAACCTTGGCTGCGATTCTTGCACCTAAATTGAAAGAAAAATTGAAAGCATTTTTTATTGATACTGGTGGAATGAGAAAAAATGAAGTAGAAAAAGTAAAAGATATTGCAATTCGAGCAGGAATAGATTTGCAGATTATTGATAAATATAAAGAGAAATTTATTAAAGAAGTCGGCACTACGATAGATGCAGAAGAAAAAAGAGCAAGGTTTAGAGAGGTTTATGGAGAAGTTTTTCAAGATGTTGCAAAGAATTTTAATGCTACACATATGATACAGGGGACACTTGCGACTGACTTGATAGAATCTGGAAGTGCTGGAGGCTCAGCACTTATCAAAACGCATCACAATGTCGACCTTGATTTGGGACTTAAAGAAATATCTCCCCTTAATGATCTTTTTAAATTTGAAGTGAGAGATTTGGCAAAAGAGTTTGGACTTGAAGAGTTGGTTGCTAAAAGACAGCCATTCCCGGGCCCTGGACTTTATCTGAGAATAATTGGAATTCCCGTGAACGAAGAACTTTTGGAAATTGTACGAGAGGCTGATTATGAAGTGACAGAAATTTTAAAAAAGAATGGAGTATATAATAAAATTGCTCAAACTATAGTAGCACTCCTCGGAGTAAAAACAGTGGGCGTGAAAGGGGATGGGAGAGTTTATGGATATACTCTCGTAGTTCGTACAGTGGAGACGACTGACTTTATGACTGTAAAAGGTTTTTATCTTACACCCGCAATTTGTGAAGAGATATCTAGTGCGCTTGTAAAACATCCGAAAATTGTGCGAGTGATGTTTGATTGGACTACAAAACCTCCAGCTACAACTGAATTTGAATAAAAATAAAAAATGGCTCGCAAATTTAAGGTGTAAATTTGCGAGCCATGAATTTCTTAAATTTAAAATTGGAAAGGGTTTCCAAAGTTATGAGTAGGGTCATAGAAGATTCTTCCATCCATGTAGGCTTTTTCATCTTCAGCCCATTCATGCATAGATTCACTCATAATTCTCTCAAACCAATTTATTGGCCTTGAAACAAATGTCAGGAAAGAGATGGTTCCTAACGTCAGTTTTAACAATAGATTGTTCATACAGGTCCCTCCTTCTAGTTAAATTGTGATTATTTTGTTTTGTTGTATTGTATCCACGTTCATTTAACCATTTTAGCTTAATTTTGTAAAGAAATTTTTTTAAAAACGGCTTATAGTCAAAAACGTTAAAAATGTGATATTATTAAGTTGTAGATTATTATTAATAACTATTTATAATATATGGAATTAAAAGCTTTGTGTATGAAGTGTAGAAATGCAGAAAATAAGCCAACAATGCAAGTAATGAAGGATCCAAAGATAGAAGAGAAGAATAATAGGTATTCTGCAAAAGGGCAATGCACCAAATGCGGAGGGAATATGTTCAAGTTCCTTTCCAAAGCAGATGCTGATGCAATAAAAAAATAAAAGAATTAAAAAGAGCCCCCGCCCCAGGCGGGGGCTCTTTGGTTTTTGATTAAAAGTGTTATCATAAAAGTATGAACATAGAAATTGAGATAAAGGTAAAAATAGACAATTTTGAGGAAATCAAAAGTAAGGTTTCTTCTTTGGGGAAATTAATAAAATCAGTACATCAAATTGATGAATACTATATACCGATTCAGAGAGATTTTTTTACATACAAACCTCAGCCGATAGAACATTTAAGAATAAGAACCAATAATGATAAGTCTGTTTTTGAATATACTAGAACAATAAATCTAAAAGAAAATCTTGATTATGACTATGCAGAAGAATATGAGACCGGTATTTCTGACGTGGAAGCTTTCAAAAAAACTTTAGAGTTTTTAGATTTTAAAAAAATTGTAACAGTAGATAAAGAGAGAGAGTATTGGATGTGTGGTGACATAGAAGTAGCCCTCGACAATGTAGTGGGATTGGGACATTTTATGGAAGCTGAGGCGAAAGGGAATTTCAAAGATGAGATAGAAGCGAAAAAAGCATGTATCAATTTTCTTGAAAGTCTTGGGATAAAAGACGTAGAAAATACTCAAGTTAGACAAGGATACCCATCTATCTTTTTAGATTCTTTAAAAAATAAGTAATTTTTAAAAATGTTAGTTTTCACAAAAAAAGAAAAAGACTTGATAAAGAAATTAAATACACCCGCGAAGGTGCAAGATTTTCTAAACACTCTTCCATTTAATTTTGAAGAAAATGGAGAAACGTTAAAATCTCCGATTTTAACCCTGAGAGCACGAAGGGCACATTGTATGGAGGGTGCACTCCTTGGGGCATATATACTTTCATGTCATGGATATAAACCCTTGATTCTTAATTTGGAGACGTCTAGAGGTGATTTTGACCATGTAATAGCCCTATTTAAAGAAGATGGGAGGTGGGGGGCGCTTTCAAAGACAAACCATGCGGTACTTCGATATAGGGAACCAGTATATAAAAATGTGCGGGAACTTGTGATGTCGTATTTTCATGAGTACTTTTTAGATAGTGGAGTTAAAACTTTACGAAGATATTCTCGACCCCTTGATTTGAATGTTTTTGAAAAGAATTGGGAAGTTATGGAGGGGGATCTATGGGGGATAGATCAAGAGCTCGATAAAATAAAACATTATGATATTGCACCAAAAAAGACGTTAAAAAAACTACGTAAGGCAGATAAAATAGAAATCGAAGCTGGGAAAATAGTCGAATATAAAAAAAATTAATATGAAAAAGAAATTAAAATTAATTTTACCAAATAAAAAATATGCTCTTTCTTATTTGAAAGGTGAAAAAGAATATCAAAAAGAAAAGATGATAGTTGCAGCAGGTGGTGGAACTGGTTTATTCACATCTTTGAAAGATTTTCATGTTTATAACAAAAAAATGACTGGAAGAAGGAAAGGTATAAATTTGAAAAAAGGAAGAGTGCCTTCGACTTTATATTGGGCAGTAGTAGGGGATAAGGTTGTGGGGCGCTTAGATTTAAGACAAAAGTCTAATAAGCTTTTGTCTAAAACTGGTGGGTATATTGGTTATGCTATTGTGCCTAGTGAGCGTAGAAAAGGATATGGTACAGAAATGCTCCGATTGGGATTACAAAAAGCCAAAAAATTTTATAAGAATAAGATATTAATTACTTGTGCGGAAAATAATATTGGTTCAAGGAAAGTGATAGAAAAAAATGGTGGAATATTTATAAATAAAATGAAAAATCCAGAGAATGAGTTAATGTTAAGATTTTGGATAAAGATATGAAAAAATTACTAATAACATCATACGTGAATCCTGATATAGATGGAGTAGCTGGCGCGATAGCCTACTCTGAATTTTTAGAGAAAAATGGAGTAGTTGGTACGGTGGGAGTAATGGGTGAAATTCACGATGAAGCAAAATATGTTTTAGATCTTTTTTGTTTTGAATATCCTCCAATAATTATAAATTCTAAAAATTTTGATGAAGTTGTACTTATAGATACCTCTGATTTAAATGGGGTTGAAGGAAATATTGAAGTGGAAAAAGTTATTGAGATTATTGATCATAGGAAAATACATGAAGCAGATAAATTCCCAAACGCAAAAATACAAATAGAACTTGTCGGCTCTGCTGCTACTTTAATAGCAGAAAAATTTATTAAAAATAATATTGAAATCTCAAAAAAATCAGCGACCTTAATCTTGAGTGCTATTATTTCCAATACTTTTAATTTTAAAGGAGGTGTGACTACTGATAGGGATAGGACAGTTGCAGAATATCTAAATGGTATTGCAAGGTTGCCTGATGATTTCTGGAAAAAACTTTTTGAAGCAAAATCTGATTTATCGGGTGAAAAACTTTTTAATAGAATTACGGGAGACTTGGCTTCTTATTCTATTTGTAATAAAAAATTTAGTATAGCTCAGCTAGAAATTATTGGAGCAAAAAAATTGGTTAAAGAAAGAAGTAATGAGATTATAGAAATATTAAATAAAACAAAAAATTAAATGAATTTGGATTTTATTTTTATGAGTATTGTTGATTTAGAAGAAGAAAAAAATTATTTTATTACTGACGATGAAAATACAAAAGATTTAATAAAAAAGATCTTAAATGTTAATTTTGATGGAAACATAGCAGAAAGGGAAGGTTTAATTATGAGAAAACAAATTTCACCACTTTTAAAAGAAGAATTTGAGAAAAATGAATAAAAAGGGTAAAACTGATATAATCAAAACATGCAAAAAAACATATACATATACTAAAAATGGGTGGGACTATAGAATTTATAGATCCGGCTTATGAGAAAATAAATAAGGAGTTAATGAAATTAGACCCATCAATTGATAGTTATTTGAAAAATCTTATTAAGCCTCATTTTACTTATGATATAGAAATTATTTGTGAAAAAGATAGTCGAGAAATTACACAAGAAGATTTAAATAAATTGTGGATGACTGTGAAATCTTCACAGCATGAAAATATTTTGATAACCCATGGGACATTTACAATGAAGAATACTGCAAAGTTTCTAGAAGATTTAATTGATAAAGAAAAAGTAAATAAAAAAATTATTATTACAGGAGCAATGGTCCCAATTGCAGGTTTTTCTATATCAGATGCTGCTTTTAACCTCGGGTACAGTTTGGCTTCTTTTGATAGTGTTTTGTTTGGGGTTTATTTATGTATGAATGGAGGTATTTTCAAAGCGGACGAAGTAGAGAAAAATACAGATTTGTTAAGATTTGAGTAAAATTATGGAAGATTTGATTCGAAATATAGTTAGAGATGCAGAAAAATTGAAGGACAAATATACTGATCAAAAAAATGTGCCTGTTAATTATGCTTGTATTTTTTGCCAATCTGAAGAAGAACAAAAATATTTTCTGGAGGAAGCTCATAAATTAGGGACAATAAAACAAGAGGCTCCAAGTGGTCCATTGTTTAAAATATCTTTAGATACTATTGCTGGCAAATTACAGCTTTTGAGAATTAGGAAACCAGACCCAACAAGACCTGAACGCGGTGATGCTGATTTTACGGTTGTTAATTATCCTTTTTTTAAAGAAAAATATTTAAATAAACCCGGATTTTTTCTCGTGCTAAAAGAAAATTTTGAAATGATTGAGTTGTGTGAAAAAGGCAACAACGTAAGAGTGTATTTCTCATTTCCTCCTTTAGATAAACAGTTAAATTTAGTATAATCAAAACTATGGAATCAAAAAGTACGGTAATTATCAAATGTAGGGGGGTTGTAATTCATGGAGATAAGCTTTTTGTAGTTAAACACAGAGAGAATGCAGGTTTTTATGCAATGCCAGGTGGGCATTTAGAATTTCCGGAAAGTCCGAAAGAATGCATCAAAAGGGAAATGCTGGAAGAATTTGGGGTAAATCCTGAAGTAGGGAAACTTTTATATGTGAACAGTTTTGGGAATCCGGATGGAACAAATTTTTTTGAATTCTTTTTTCAAATTAAAAATGGAGCTGATTATTTAGATATTGAAAAATTAAATATACAAAAAGATGAAATTTTTGAAATTTTATGGGTTGGGAAAAATGAAAAATTAAATATTTTACCAGAGAAAGTATATCAGGATTTTAATAATGGGGTTATCGGTACTCTAGACGTGCAATTTATAAGATAGCTGGAAGAAAAAAATGAAATTAATATCAATTAATATACAAACAAATTTACACAATGAAACTGTTTTAGCATTTTTTAAAAAAGAAAAAGCAGATGTTGTTTGCATTCAAGAACTTTTAGAAGAGGATTTTGATTATTATAAAAAGGAATTAAATCTTAATGGGATTTATCAGCCTTGGTACTATATTAATAATCCATTATATAAAGAATTGGAAGGTAAAAAAATGGGAATTGCAATTTTAGCAAATAATATTATCGATTCCGGTTCATTTTTTTGTACTGGCAAAGAAGAAAATATTTTAAAAACCTTCGATGAGTATAAATCGAGTGAAGAACTTCAGAAAAATAATGCTATTGTTTGGGCCGATATAAAAAGTGATGATGGTTTTGTGTATAAATATATAACGACCCATTTACCAGTAACTCACCATGGGGAATGTACTCCATATCAACTTGAAGTTATAGATTCTTTACTTGCGCACTTAGATACCATGGGGGAGTTTGTTTTGTGTGGTGATACGAACGCTCCACGCGGGAGAGAGTCTTTTGGTTGTTTAGCAAAAAAATATAAAGATAATATTCCTTTAGGATATAAAACTAGTATTGATCAGAATTTACACAAGGTTAAGGGGATTCAATTTATGGTTGATTGTCTTTTTACAACACCGCTGTATAAAGCTTTTAATGTTAAACTAGTAGATGGTGTTAGTGACCATATGGCTGTCGTTGCCAATATTAGTAGAAATTAAGTTAATATAAAATGACAAATTTACCATCAAAAAGATTAATACTGGTGCAAATATTCTTAATTTTCGTTTTGCCTGTGTTTTTAATTTACTTTGATATCTTGCCCATAAGTTGGCGTATGGTTTTACTTGCGATATGTTCTTTAATGATTTATGGAATTATAAGTCGTGAACATTGGAGTCTCGAGGATATGGGGCTTCATCATCATAATTATAGAAAAGCACTTCCTTTCTATGCTTCTTTTGCTTTTTTAGGTGTATTGATCCTTTTTTTTATTAACCATCAAATGGATATTCCAGACATAGAATCAAGAATAATTTTTATTAAAACTTTTGCCTTCTTTATCCCGATTTCTTTTTTTCAAGAATTTGCTTTTAGATCCTTTCTTATTCCTAGATTGAAAATGATTTATAAAAATGAGTTCTTTATTATATTTTTCAATGCTATTTTATTTACTTTGATACATATAATATATCCCAATTGGGGTGTTGGATTGCCACTTGCATTTTTCTCAGGAATTTTCTTTGCGTGGCTTTATATTAAATACCCAAATCTTGTTTTGATTTCTATAACACACGCGATATTAAATATCACAGCAGTGTTGCTAGGGTTTTTTGTGATCCATTAATTCTAAATTAAAAAACTTATAAATATCAACTTTTTTCCGGTACGGGTTTTTAAAAGAAAATTTCTAGAATTATTTTAATTTCCATTCTATGATATCTCCATTTTTAGGCACATAAGAAGATATTCCAACTTCAGCTTCTTTACCATTGATGTAATACATCAAATAATGATCTTTTGTGCTATGAAGTATACCTATGTCTGTAGTGAAAAATCCCATACCAGGATATTCTTTACCAGAAAAAGAAAAATTATTATTTTCTTTTTCTTTTAATAAAATAGAATAAAGAGATTCTCCTTGAATGGAAGTCAAATGCAATATTTCTTTATCAACTATTATTGTTGATAAAACGGTTTGTGTTACCTGAGAAGCTGGTATTTCCTTATTGGCACTATTTGTATTTTCTGGAGAGTATGCCTTTTCTATTTTTAAAAATATTAAAAAGGCTAATACTACAAGACAGATTACTAAAGCTATGTTTTTTTGTTTTTTATTCATTTTAAAAAAATTGTTAATTAAGTGTCTCTATTCTATAATAAAACAATGAAGAAAACAACCTTTAAAAAACAGGTAAAAATTATGGTTTTTGGGACTTTTGACGGCCTGCATAAAGGACATTTGGACTTTTTTAAACAGGCAAAAAACTTCATAGAAAATTCATTTTTAATTGTTTCAATAGCTAGAGATAAAAATGTAATTAAAATTAAAAATAAAAAGCCGAGATTCTCTGAAGTAGAAAGGCTTGGTTTGGTAAAAAAATGTAATATTGTGGATAAGGTTGTATTGGCAGGGAAGGATAAATATTTAGCTCATATATTAAAAGAGTGTCCAGACATCATTGCACTTGGCTATGACCAAAAAGCTTACGTGAAAGAGCTAAAAAAAGATTTGAAAAACAAAAATATTGTTGTAAAAATTGTTCGTCTTAAACCTTATAAAGAACATATATACAAAAACCACTTGCTAAAAAAGATCTAATTTTTTTTATTTTATATCTTTAAGTCGAAGGGTAATAAAGAATCCAGAAAGCATTATTGCACTCAAGACAAAGAAAATATATTTAAAAGATGGCACAAAAAGAAGAACCGGTATTGCAATTAATGGAGCAAGTATATAAGAAAGAGGATAGGTATTTCTAAAGAAACTTATTTCATCTGCATTTTTTTCACCGATTTCTTTAAAAAAATAAATTTCAGACATTATTTCAATGGTGGCAGCACCAACTCTAGTGCCAAATAAAATCATTGCCCAAATCCACACTTTTGATACGGCGACGAACGGGATGATAAAAGTAAATAAAATAGTTATCAAGAATCCAATCATAAGCATTTTCTTTTCTCCTATTTTGTCTGAAAGTTTACCCAATGGAAAATCTACAAGCACAAATGGTATAAGCATTATTGTGAAAATTAAGCCGATTTGTTCCCAATCAAATTTTAGGTATTCATATAAATATATTGGTGTGTAAATCACCATCCAAGCAAAAAAGAATTTAAGAATCAAATTTATAGAATATATTTTTGAAATACTTTTACTTTTTATAAAAACTTTAATTGTTTTTAAAATTGGAACTTTTGTATACTTGGGGTCTTTAAAATCATGTAGAAAAAAAATAAAAATTATTGAAACCAAAACCATAAAACCTGCCGAGAACAAGTAAATACCCTGAAAGGAACTTTTCTCAATAATTCCGCCAGAAATAGTTTGGGCAAATATCCAAGCAAAATTTATTATCATTAGATAAAGTCCACGGAATTTACCAACACCAGAATTTTTGGAAAAATCTTCTATAAAAATATCAAGTGATGCAATTATGAGATCGGTCGAAATAAAATAAAGAACGACTGCCCCAATTATAGCTATTTCATTATGGCTAAATGCAAGTATTATGAGTGATAAAAAGCTAAGTAGAGCAAAATAAAGACTAGCGAGACGATTACCTAGACTGGTTAAGATCTTTGGCATTCTAAGTAACCCCAGAATTGCAATAATAGAAGCTATTATGTAAACAATACCTACATAATATTCACTAATATAAGTTGCTAAGAAACTTGAATTAATATAAGAAGTTAGAGCGAGCGGAATAGAAAATAAAAAACCCGCTATGAATATTATTGTTCTATTTTTCATCCTTTTTATTATACACTTAACACGACTGGAATGACTAGAGGTCTTTTTGCGGTTTTTTGATAAAGATATTTCGATATTGTTTCACCTAATGAATTTTTTATGTAATCTAAATCGATAGGGCTTCCGCTAGACATTTTTATTGTAGCATCTTCTACTGATTTTTTAATTATTATTCTTACTTGACGTAACAATTCTTGATTTTCTTTCAAATAAACAAAACCTC
This sequence comes from uncultured bacterium, assembly GCA_903907175.1. GTDB lineage: Bacteria > Patescibacteriota > Minisyncoccia > Phycocordibacterales > UBA9973 > UBA9973. The sequence goes on along the minus strand of CAIVNB010000055.1, from coordinate 3,129 downwards.
GCGATATCAAATCTGGAGACTTTTTTAATTTTCCAGTATTTTGGTCTACGAGTGCAATAACCACAAACATTCCATCCTGAGCAAGCATTACTCTATCTCTTATAACAACATCTTGTACATCTGAAATTGCAAATCCGTCCACCATCATAGGGGCACTTGGAGCTTTTTCTTTTCGTAGTTCGATTTTTTGTCCATCAGCGGATATTTCTATTACAGATCCGTTGTCTGGTACTACTATATTTTCTTCTGGCATTCCTAGTTCCATTGCTAGTTCTTTATGTAGTTCGAGCATTGAATGATTCCCGTGGATTGGTATGAAAAATTTAGGATGAGTTTTCCTATGAAGCCATTTTATGTCTTCTTGATTTCCGTGACCAGTTGCGTGTACAAAGTCTTCGCCTGCTGTTCTATAACTAATTATTTTTACTCCTTGGCGTGATAGGTTGTCTTTAATTCGTCTAACCTTTATTTCATTTCCAGGAACAACCGAAGAAGAAAGTATAATGGTGTCTCCTTTTTTAATTGCAAACTTCATGTTTGATTTATTTGCTGCACGAGAAAGTGCTGAAAATTCTTCACCCTGAGCTCCAGTCATAAGAATTACCATTTTATTTGGTGGATAATTGTTGGCTTCTTCTATCGGTATTATTGTCCCTTTTTTGGGTTTGAAGAAATTGGCCTCTATTGCAACGTCTATGTTTGTTTTCATAGAACGTCCATCGATTGCAATTTTTTTACCCAAAGATTCTGCTACTTTAATAACATGTACTAATCTAGTAATAGATGAAGAAAACGCTGCAATTATGATTCTTCCATTTATTTTTTTTACTAAATTTTCAAGACCTTGATGTACTTTTATTTCAGGAAGTGAAAATCCTTCATTCTCGATATTCGTAGAATCTGTCATTAAAAGTAAAACTTTTGCACGATCGAAGATAGAATATTCTTTTTCTTCTTCTTTCGTTGCGATGCCATCTATCTGATCTAGTTTATAATCTCCTGGAGTAACAATCCAACCATGTTTTGTTTCAATAATGATACCCATTGAATCAGGGATAGTGTGAGTAACGCCGAAGAATCGTATTTTTATTTTTCCACATGTCATCGTTCCGTCTTTTTCGACAACTTCTACCTTAAGAGGTGGAAGGTGAGGGAATTCTGCTTGACGTTTCTTCATTAAAAGAACAGAAATATTACGAGAGAAAACTTTTGGATTACCTATACGTGAAAGTACGATAGGCACACCTCCAATGTGGTCTAAGTGTCCGTGAGTAATAAAAAGTCCTCGTATTTTATCTTTTCTTTCTTCAAGATAGGTGGTGTTTGGTATAACATAGTCAACTCCCGGAGTTTCTTCATTAGAAAAATGCATTCCAGCGTCTACTACGATAATGTCATCGCCAATTTCAATTGCGGTCATATTTTTACCTATTTCTTCGACACCTCCAAGTGGAATAATACGAATTTTACCTTCCTCTATTGGTGGAACTTTTGCTTCATTCATGTTTTTCAACGGACCTGTTCCATTGTTAGGATTATTTCTCCTTCCTTGCTTTTTACCAAATTTAGAATACTGGTAAGTGGAACTTTTTGTTGGTTTTCTTTTTTCTCCTATTTTGTTTTGTCCACTAAAAATGTTTGATGAAACATTGCGGGTGTTATTTTTTCTTTCACCATTTGCTGGAGTTTCATTAAAAGTATTATTAGTGGGTTTCTTTTCAATGCTGAGGGCACTAAAAGGAAGTCTTGTTTTTTTTGTCATTTTGTTTTTTATCTCGACGAACTTTATTGTCGAGATCCAGACTTTACGTCGGGATTATTTATTAATTTGCGAACACTTTCCAGATATTATCTGTTTTAAGATACCAAGAATATATATTTAGAAATCTATCAGAAGGGGATGTGATGTGACCAATAGAAATTCCTTTTAAATCTTTTGATATTACATAAATAAAATTGGGACTGTATAAAAATATAGCTGGCATGTCTTTTTGTATTTCATCTTCGAATTGAGCGTATTTTTTTATTCTTGATGGTTCATCGGTTAGGATGGAAGCATCTTCTAAAATTTTATCTACTTTTGCATTTGTATACATTGCTATGTTTAAACCGGGATCATTTCTTTGGGTTGAATGCCAAAAAGCAAAAAGGTCAGATTCGTGATTGACTATTTGTCCAAAAAGTAAAGCGTCATATTTTCGTGGACGAATCACTGATTGATTTAGGTTTCCTATTTCAAAAGTTTTCACATCTACTTTCATTCCAATAGCAGTTAGGTCACTTCTTATTAAATCAGCAGTTTTTGCAAGTTCCGGACTATTGCCTGTTGAAATTGAAAATATAAGTTTCTCGGTTGTTGTCTTTTTCTTTACTGTTGTTGTTTTTTCTAAAAAGCCATCTGCTCCAACTTTCCAACCATCTTTTAGAAGTATTTCTTTTGCCTGAGCTAGGTTTTCAGTTCTTCCTAAATTTTCTTCTTTTCCTAATTTTTGATAAGCAATTATATTTGGAGGTATCGGATTATTGATGACAACTCCATATCCGGAAAGTACTTCATTGATGATTTTGTCTTTATCAATGGCTAGATCCATAGCTTTTATAATATTTTTATTTATGAAAAGTTGATTTTGATTTTGATTAAAGAAAAGACCGAAAACTCGTGGTAAGACAGATGACTCTATTGTATAATTTTCTTTTTTTAAGATCTCTGCATTTTGTGGAGTGATAGAACTTGCTTGTTCGATGTTTCCATTTTGAAGTGCGGAGATCAAACTATCTTCGTTGGGATAAAAATTGAAATTTATATTTTTTATGTATGGTTTACCCAATACAAATTTATTAAAAGCAGTAAGAGAATAGCTATCTATTAAGCCAGAGGATTCTTTACCAACTTTTTTTAATTGATATGGACCTGAACCAATTGGATTTGTATTAAGATCATTTATTTCCATAGGGGTATTGGTACCTTTTGTCCATAGTTTCTCTGGCAATATCCCGAGGGTTGTATTTTCTAGGAATGATGCATATGGCTGCTTCAAAGTAAATCTAATTGTTTTTTCATCTAATTTTTCCACACTTACACCATCCCAATTTACTTTTTTAGGGCTTTTTACTATAGGGTCTTTTACT
>CAIVNB010000054.1 GCA_903907175.1 uncultured bacterium | reverse complement strand
TCTTTTATTCTTTATCCTTGCTATTTTATTCAATCTTTCAAACAACAGCACGAAGTATACTTTTTTTGTAATTAATCTTTTCTTAAAAAAGCCGTTAAAATAATTCTAGGGTAGGGGAGAAATAAAAAAGAGTTATGCATTATATTATTGTGCATAACTCTTTTTGAATAGTTTCTTTCGGAATACAACTCCAATTATTCCCAAGATTAGTAGGACCATAGTTAAAAATAATGGCCATGAGATCCAATTTATAAATAAGCCAATTCCTAGCCACATAAATGCTGTGAAGGTGAGACTTAATAAAAGCAGAAACCATCTTTTTACTGTGTGAATAAATCCACGATTTCCATTTCTGGAAAAAATAAAAAATAGAAATCCATCCAGAAAAAAGAAATAGCGTAAAAGTTTCTCTTTGCTAATGTTTTCTGAAAAGAATTTTACTACAGTGATGATTAATCCTTTTTCTGATTTTTTTCCATACCAATCCACTTTAAAAATATTTGATCCTATTATAAAAGCGAAAGTAAGGAAGATGGATATTCCAAGGGTAACTTGCAATGCCAAAAACCAGTGAAGGTCTTTAATTATTTCTGGTGTATATAGTCTTGTAATCCAAGATGCAAATGTGTATAAGACCAATACTAATTCTGGTAATCCAAATTTTATTTTTTGACGGAGCATAAGAAATATCTCCATCAAATCAAATTTTTTGATTTTCATGAGATACCTCCTTTTTATTTGTTTTTTAAAAGAACGATTTTCGTTCTTTTCGAGTTTAACAATAACACATTTTATGATTTTTATCAATGCATATAAAGTATTTTGTGAGTTATTCACATATACAGTTGATAATACCCCCTAGGGGGTATATACTAGGATTATGAAAACAAATAAGCAAAATTTATTGAGGAGATTAAAAATAATAGAGGGGCAAATAAGAGGTCTTCAAAAGATGGTAGAGAGTGATATTTATTGTATAGACATCATCACTCAAACATCTGCTGTAAAACAAGCACTTTCAAATATTGAAGACAAACTTATGGAAGGGCACTTGGGGCATTGCTTAGTGAATCAAATTAAGAAGGGACAAGTGGACAAAGCAACCAAAGAAATGTTAAAAGTTTATCAATTAAAAAGGAAATAAATTTTTACTATAAATTATGGTAGAAAAAATATATAAAATAAAAGGAATGCATTGTGCTTCGTGTGCGGGGATTATTGAAAAAACTTTCAAAAAAACTGAGGGTGTTTTTTCTGTGTCTGTGAATTATGGAAATGAATCTGCCAAGATTTCTTTTGATGATTCTAAGACGAATATCCAAGATCTTTCAGAAAAAATTAAACCACTTGGATATAATTTTGTCTTAGAAGAAAAAAATGATAAAAAAGAAAATTCAGAATTAAAAGATATGAAATTTAAAATTATGTCTGCAATTCCGCTTGCTTTTATTAGTGTATTTTTTATGGCATGGGAAATTCTTTCCAAATATGGACTTTTGCCTGAAATGGGGGAAGTAATCAAGTCATTTTTTCATCATTTAATGCCGATTCTTGCTACATATATTCTTTTTGTTTTAGGGAGGCCTTATCTTTCTGGAGTATATCGATTTATGCGGTATGGCAAAGCAAATATGGATACTTTGATAGGTATAGGGACAGGGACAGCATTTTTATATAGTTTTGTGATTAGTGCATTTGGAGAAACTCTACTAAAGAGTTATTCAAGTTTTCTTCATTCATATTATGATGTTACGATAGTTGTCATCACTTTTATTGCACTTGGAAAATATTTGGAGTTGAAATCAAAAATAAAAACAGGTGATGCAATTTTGAAACTTCTAAATTTACAAGCAAAAACTGCATTGGTTATTCGAGACGGAAAAGAAATTGAAGTATCAATCAATGATGTTGTGCATGGAGATTTGATTGTTGTAAAACCCGGTACAAAAATCCCAGTAGATGGAATAATTATTGAAGGAAATTCGTATGTTGATGAGTCGATGATTACAGGCGAGCCGATGCCAGTAGATAAAAAAGTTGGCGACAGTGTGTCGGCGGGGACAATAAACACAAGTGGCTCATTTATTTTTAAAGCAACAAAAGTTGGGAACGAAACATTACTTGCTCAAATTATAAAAATGGTTGAAGAGGCACAAGGGTCCAAGGCTCCAATACAAGCATTGGCTGATAAAATATCATCTATTTTTGTTCCAATAGTTCTTGTGATAGCTTTCGTAACGCTTATTGCATGGATAATATTCGGTGGTGTTTCGACTGGTATTTCTTATGGCCTTATGTCTTTCGTGGGGGTATTAGTTATCGCTTGTCCTTGTGCTCTTGGCCTTGCAACACCGACTGCTATTATAGTAGGTGTAGGTAAGGGTGCCCGCGAGGGAGTTTTGATTAAAGATGCGGCAACGCTTGAGAAATTGCATAAAGTAGATACTGTTATCGTAGATAAAACAGGAACAATAACTAAAGGTAAACCGACGCTTGTAGATATTAAGAATTTTTCAAATCTTAAAGATAGTGAATTTTTATCTATACTTACAACGCTAGAAAATAAATCAGAACATCCTATTGCACATGCGATAATAAATTATGCAAAGGAAAATAAGATATCTATTGGAGAAGTTTCAGATTTTGCAAACATAGAAGGAAAAGGATTGAGTGGTAAGGTTTCTGGAGTAGAATATTTTATTGGAAATGCAAAACTTATAGAAGATTTAAAACTTAAATTCGATTTTTCAATAATTGAAAAATATACCTCTCAAGGCAAAACTCCAGTGCTTGTCGCAACAAAAAATCAAGTACTTGGTTTCGTGATGGTTGCAGATGAAGTAAAATTAGAATCAAAAAAAGCAGTTCTAGATTTACATAAATTGGGGATAAAAGTAATTATGATTACGGGGGATGATGAAAAAACAGCGAGATACATTGCATCTCAAGTCTCAATAGATGAAGTTATGGCACATGTGTTACCACAGGATAAATTG
>CAIVNB010000053.1 GCA_903907175.1 uncultured bacterium | reverse complement strand
CTCGACCAATGTGCTAATGCAAATGAATTTCGCCACACTCCGATTAAAGTCGGAGTGTCCGCCCTCGCTCCGCCACCTTTTCATGCATATTTTATTTCGCGGGGGATTTCTTTTTAAATTTGGTATGGGTGGCGGGCGAGGTCGGGTTTCTCTTAAAAGAGAAACTGGAAAAATTCAAAATTCAAAACATTGTCTCGGGCAAGTGATTTATTTTTAGTTCTGTGGTTACGTAAAGTTTTTTGAGTACACCCTCGGCATCCGCCTCGGGCATTTCCGCTAGGGCTACGAGTGCCTAGTTGCCTATGAGCGGGAAAACCGGAACGGCTCAAATACCAGGAAATGAGCCGTTCGGTTTCCCGCGCTTCTTGGGGAGAGGAAGTTTCCTCTCCCCGGGTCGGGACTACACTCTCGGATTACCGAGAGTGTTCTGCCCTCGCCATCCCCGTTCCACGTTTTGCAATATTTTGTTTGGTGAGTATAGCTTTCGCTTTCGAGAATAGGTTGCAATACAACTTCGGCACTCGTCCTTCCACCATGGACACCCCAGCGGAAAATGCCCGAGGCGAAAAATGCTTGTGCTTGACCCACCCTCCCGTTCGCGCACAAAAGCGCCGTGAGGAAAAGAAGACGGCTTGCTCCCTAGAATTCAAAATTAAATTTTTGTGTATGAAACTGCGTGTCCTGTTTTTCCAACTTGTTTTATTCTATTTTCTTTTTCCAAGATTGAAAGATATCTAGTTGCAGTTGCATCTGATACATGCAAAAACTTTTCTACTTCATCGTTTGTGATTTTAGAATTTTTAGAAAACATTATCATAATCTTTTCCAATTTTTTTCTCTTTCCAATTTGTACTTTGTCTAAAAATCTTCTCCATAGATCTTTTTGTGATGGTTTTGAGACAACGGGTTTTGATTCGGGAATTGGTTTTGTTTCAGTTTGTTTAACTTCTTCTTTTATTGGTTCAGGTTTTACTTCGGGAGCTTCCACTTTTACTTGCTCACCTAACGGCTCGCTCGTAGAGTTCAACGGCTCAGATACCGGTGGTTGAGCCGTTTGGGGTTCGGGAGTTTCCAAGGGTTCAAAAACTGGCTCGGGATTAGCTTTATTTTCAGCTTGTTTCTCCTCAGTTTTTGGCTGGTTTTCTGCTTCCGTAAGGGTAGAATTAGAGGGTGGTATATCATTACTTTTCACTGAAAAGTCGTTCAGCGGGCTTTCTAGAGCCCCAGAAGGCACTTCGGCAGGCTCGGAATCCATGGGTAGAATAGGTACATCAGCCATGGGCTCTTGGGAGCTTAGTGGAATAGAGTTTTTCTCAGAAATTGGGTTTTGAGTTGTATTTTGGTCGTCGGGCATATAATGTTTTTTATATTATTTCAACTTTAGAAAATATATTTTCTAGCTCAGATTCGTTCCCAATTGAACTACCATTGGCATCAAGATAGTTTTCAATTGCACCGCTAGGGAGGACAAAATAGTTTAATTTCATCAAGCTCTCAATGATTTTCTGTTTAAGTTTCTTTTCTTCAGATGACAAGGATATATCAAATAAATTTTCAGATCGCTGATTTTTAGGAACACCAGATAACAACTCTTTTCCCAGTAAAGTTATTTTTTCTTTAATTTCAGAGTATTTATCAAAAAGAGTACTATTCTTGTTAATTACATCCAGATCAAAAATAAAAGATGACTTAATTCCAAATCCATCGCACAACTCTCTGAAAATTAAATAGTTTCCACATCCTCCAATAAAATGTAAGTCCTTTTTAAGATGGGGTTTGGTTTTTTCTAAATAAACAGGATATAACTCGAAGTCATCAACACCCTCAACGAAAATTGCTTTATCAGTAAAGAAAAGTTTGTGATGATGCATAAAGAACTTTCTGTTTACTTTTAGGTCTAAGGTTAAATTTTTACCATCAAAAATAGTTATCTTCCCCGAAGTTTTTTCTTTATTGAACTTAAATATGTTAGAAATTAAATCAACAGGAATAAAATTTTCTGAATGTGTAGAAATAAAAACTTGATGGGTTTTCGATATAACCCTTAACGCCTCAAAAAGCTTTTTTTGTGCTTGTGGATGTAATCCCATTTCTGGTTCATCAATAAATAAAAAATGCGGTTTTAATTTTTTATTACCATCTGTGTCGATAATTTCAGTAATCCTTTTTGCATACACTTGCAAAAGAGATAAAATTACAGCTCTTTGCATTCCGTGGCCTTTTTCTGATAATTCAGTTTCGGGCCCGCTATCTTTTACAAAAATTTTGATATTGCTGAATAAAATATCTGGTTCTGGATTTTCAAATCTAAAACGTAATTTTGCTTGCCCAAACTGCTCGTTTAATATTATTTCAGTTTCAGAAGCCACCTGATTAAGGTCTGCTTGTAACCCCGATTTTTCATCATTAAATGTTTCAGTAAATATTTGCAAAAACTTTTTATACTGTTCTTCGTGGTCAATTTTAAACTTTTCCGAAATATCAGAAAGAAGATTCCCACAGACGGTTGAGGAACCAAATTTACTTTCTTTTTCTGGATTTGTCTTTGCCCAAATGTTACTTATTTGGAAAAATGATTGAAATGGACCGTCTATGCCAGACTCATTTTTATATTCACCAGTATCTTTATTAAGAAAGAGTATTTTTTTAATTTCTTCATCGTCTTCAAAATTTCTTTTTACTGTGAAAAGTTTTTCATTGTTTTCTTCGTAAATCCTCCTTTTAAAAGTTTCTTTTTTATTGTCTTGCACAAAGTTATTTACGACATTTTCTATATCTCCGACAAATGTTTGTTCAATGTAAAATTCATCACCTTCAGAAGATTCGATGCATTTTACGTCTTTTTTTCCTTTGTTTCTTACAAAATATATTGCTTCCATTAGAGACGATTTACCAGAGTTGTTTTCTCCAACAAAAACATTTAAACCACTACCCAGTGTTTTTCCGTCAGGAATACAAAAATTGCAGATATATTCTCCTTGGAAACACTTGAAATTGTTTAACTTTATATTTTTTATATACATTTTTAATTTTTAATTAATAAACTTCTTTTTGATAACACTGCTCACAATAAACAATTTCTGAGCGTTCGGGGGCATAACTTGTTTCAAATTCGTTCAAACATTTTCCTGAATGTTCGTGATTAGTTTTATCGCACATACAAGTTCTATGCCAGAGTTTCGGTGGATTTCTTTTCTTGATTCTTTCGTAATATCTGCAATTGGGACAAATTGTCGGAATAGATATATTCATTTTTTTGTAAAACTGTAATTCTCTTTCAATCAAACGAAAAGCAGTAGAGCATACATGATTACAGGTGCCGTTATGTGCACATTCAACAACTTCATCTAAAATCTGATCATCAACGTCCAAAATGCTGTCCGGTATTTTATTTTGGAAAAGTGTTATATCATATTTTCTTTCTTTCCCTTCTTTCCATTTGAACCCTCTCTCTAATATCTGTTCTTTAGAAAGAGGTAAAAATTCCATATTAAAACTTTCCTTATATGAATAAGGAGCAATTGAAATTGGGAAAAATTCTCCCCATTCCCCATTTTTTTTCAGGTGCTCAATAATTTTTTCTTTCAATATTTCATATTTCTCCTTAGTGTATTTTTTATTTAAAATTGAATATTCGGCGTGTTTTAAGCTAATAGAACCAAAAATATTATTTGAAGAGTGGCAATTATTAGAATAAAAAGCATAACTACATTTCCAGCAAAAAATCGTAAAAAGACTATTGTACGAATTATCGGGGGTAAGGCTTTCATAACACAAATTCGGATTTCCACTACTATTGCAATCATAACAATCTTTTGCTCCGTCTAAAAAAATAAGGTGTTTACAATTTTCCAGCTCTCTCGCCCAAAAACAATCAGTGGACATTTTTGAATTTATAAGCATATGCCCCGTTGAAAGTGGGGATTTTATTAATTGAGCATAACGATTTGGAAATTTTAAAATCATTGACTCAAATTCTTTTTTAGAATTATTTACTCCACTCCTTTTTTCGATATTTTCTTTTTTTAATTGTTCTAAATATTCTTCTTTGGAATATGGCTGATTGCGTATATGATAATTTTTTCCTCTTAATCCGACACACATAAAACAATTCTGACAGTTTCGCATGTCATAACAAAAAGAAAGTCCTAGTGAATCAAAACACAACTGAGAGTATTTACTATCGAAAAGCCTTTCTGATTCTATGCATTCATAACATCGTTCTGAATTATTTAAAAAATAACTGTCTGCAATATCTTTATCAAAACAAGTGTAGTAAGAATACATAACGTTATCACAATACCAGCCCCCACTTGTTAGATAGCAGTTTTTACTGAAGGCAAAATCTTGCGCGTATTCAGAATTAAGAGATGCAACTCCGTCATCGTTTTGCATATTAAGCATTGGTACTTTATCCATAAGTTCCCGAAACTGCTCGAAGAACGGTCTTGAAAAATCGAATTCTCTCCCATATGAAAACGGATCCCAATTATCACTCCACCAACATTTTTGACAATACACAGGGAATGGCTGATTAATATCGTAGCTTGAAATAATATTTTTCTGACATAAATCGCACGTTCTTTTGTAAAAGGTTCTTTCATTGCGCCAAAAAAGTCTGCGTTCAAATCTGCACTCTGAACAAAAATTTGGTGGTGGAACTTTCACTTTTTCATAAAAACCAAAATCATTTGAATTTAAAATAAATTCATTTTTACAATTTTTACAGATTTTTGTTTCTTCGTTCATTTTTATTTTTTGACAATACCCTCAATTCCAGTTTCCTTACTCCATTTTTCATAAAGAATTTTATTATTTTCATAATAACCATTAAAAAATTTTGGAGATTTTTTTACTATATCAATTTCTTCATATTGAGAAGAAAATGAAATCAGATCTTTGAAAGATTTATTTACAACTTCCTTTGGCTCGAGCCAATAATGAGTGTTCGCGTATGGTCTAACAGCCAAAGCTGATTTTGTAATAGTCGAACTAACATTTATTGATAAACCAGAAATCCAATTTGGGTATAAATTTATAAAAGACTGAATATATTGCCTTAAAATAAATTTTGCTTCGCAAAATGACTCTATAACAAAAGGAGCGTGTTTATCTCCAACTCCAGCAATTATTGCAATTCTAAATTTAGTTTTTATTTTTTTGGAATTATTTTTTTTAATTTTATTTACACAATATCTCAATAAATATTTAAAAGAATTTACGTTTGTATTATAAACTTCGGGTGGAATAGTATTCATTGGATTAACACGAGGAGGATATCCTCTTGGGTCAAACATATCTACACCTATGGTGTGTAGAAAAATTATTTTTTTGTATTTACCAAAATCAACATTAAAAAACACTTTTTCTATTTGTTCCTCATTAGATAGTTCGCAGGTTATTTCTTTATAAAAAGAAGATTCAATATTTGTTCTTTTATTTCTAATAATACCTATACAATCAATATCGTTCCTAATTATTGCCTTACAAAATTCAGTACCTATTTCTCCTGCAGCCCCAGCCACTATGACTAAAATCCCATTATTTTTTGTTTTGCTAATTTCTTTTTTCATATTGTTATTTTAGCAAATTTAAAGAATATTTGAAACACAAAAATATTAGCCGATCAGAGCTAAATTCAACATAGGTCTTTTTAATTTTCAATTTTTCTAGACGTTTGAATATCGTCAGTTTTTATTTTTTCTATAATAGCCTTAAATAAATTTTGAACCCCGCCATTATATCGCAAATTATCTTCATTTTGATTTTCTAGGTTTAGATAGTAAATTGGGTCCACAATACCAGCAACTTCGCGTTCTACGTCCCCATCCATTTTTACTTCTTCCCTTTTCAAAATACCCGTGCGAACAAGGAGCGTTCTGCCAAGTAAATCCATTAACCGCTCTTTGTACCATTGATGTGAGGTAGAAATCGATTCATCTATTTCTGTCCCTTCTCGAAGCGAAGCGGTTACTCCATGAGTAAGTACTTCATGAGTAATTCTTTCTACTGTGGTGCGTTCTCGAGAACGATCTATTGGTATTTTAAAAAAGATTACACCACCTTTTTCCAAAGAACCACCACCAGTGCCATACAAAGTAGGAGCAACAGTAAAATTATCTAAGGAAACAAATCCATAAAGTTCTTGCATGGCTTTAGCCATTTTTTTTGACATATTATTCCAAGTTTCCAAAAGTTCTTTTGCATAAACTTCATAATTTATTTGATTTTTAAAATAGTTTTCTTCAACATATTTTTCAACATCTTCCCTTGTATATTTTTTTAAATTAATACTTCTGGGAATATTTAAAATGTCCGAATATCCTAGTTTTTCATATCTATCATAATTTTTTATATACCACAAAATACGATCAGTTTCATTTTTGATGATATCTTCTCTTTTTAAAACAACATTTATTTTTATTCCAATATTGTATTGTTCTTGGTCTTTTGTATCTTCTTTGTCTCCCTCATTTTTTTGTTCAATACGTCCGCTGGTTCCAACACTGGTTTCAATGCTACTTGGTCTATCCCTTTTTTGCATAGGTATATTTTCCCTAGAGTTTCCTCTCTTTTTTCTCTTTTCAATACTTTCTAAACTAAAAAAATTTTCCATAAATTTATTTCAAAAGTTCATCGCTTGAAACACTGAGGGCTTTCGCCAACTTTGCGATTGTAGAAAGTGTAGGATTTGTTTTTCCACTTTCGATATTACTTATAAAACCTCGGCTCACGCCGAGAGAACGAAAAATATCGCCTTGCGTTAAACCCTTGCTGATTCTAATGCGTTTCATATTTTTCCCAAGCTTTACTGACTCATTTTTCATTATCCACAGTATAGCTCTTGCTACATTATACCACAATATTATATTATAATGTAATAGGTAGAAAATACCCTCGCCCGCCACCCATACCAAATTTAAAAAGAAATCCCCCGCGAAATAAAATATGCATGAAAAGGTGGCGGAGCGAGGGCGGACACTCCGACTTTAATCGGAGTGTGGCGAAATTCATTTGCATTAGCACATTGGTCGAG
>CAIVNB010000052.1 GCA_903907175.1 uncultured bacterium | reverse complement strand
AGATAAGTTAGAAGATACACAAGGCTCAATTCTAAATGAAATTATAGGTTGCCCAAATAGAAATAAAGATGGTCGTTGTAGAGGAGCGTATAAAATAACAGAAGGTGAATTAAATTTATATAAAAGACTTGGAGTGCCTCTACCGCGACTGTGTTTTTTATGTCGACATGAAAATAGGTTAAAAAATAGAAATCCAATGAAACTTTGGAATAGAAAATGTATGTGTAATAAGGAAAAACACGATCATAAAGGAGAATGCAATATCGAATTTAAAACGACTTATGCACCAGACAGAAAAGAGATTTTGTATTGCGAAAAATGTTATCAAAAAGAAGTTTATTAAATTGAAAAAAGGTGAAAAAAGTGATAAAATAGAAAGATATCATGCCAAAGTTAAATCGAGTACAAATAATCAAATATGCTCCACCGCCACCAGAATTACCCGTTTTCGGCAAAGTAAAGCCCGAAGAAACGTCTTTTTTTGGACGTACAAATTATGTAGCAGCGTTAGAAGAGAAAAAGTTTATTTTTGGCATAAAAAGAGTGGATCGTAGAAGGCATTTATATATTATCGGTAAATCTGGTGTTGGTAAAACAAAACTCTTGGAGCTTTTTATTCGTCAGGATATCACATACAATCATGGACTTTGCCTTATTGATCCGCACGGAGATGTGGTAGAGGCGATTTTAGATTTCATACCAAAAGAACGTGTTGAGGATGTGTGTATTATTGATCCTACTGATATTAATTTCCCAGCATCTTTTAACCCACTTTCCAATGTTGATCCGTTATTTAAATTTCAATTGACTCAAGGTTTAATCGAAGTTTTTCAAAAGCAATTCGGAGCGAACTGGACTCCACGTCTTGAACACGTTTTTCGTTTCACCTGTCTTGCACTTCTTGATTATCCTCATGCGACAATGCGTGGAATGATATCAATGCTTACAGACAGAAATTATAGACAAAAAGTAGTTGAGTATATTACAGACGATATGGTTAAAAGATTCTTCGCTATAGAATTCGCTGATTGGTCTGAGAAGTTTGATACTGATGCTATTATTCCGCTTGTAAATAAACTTGGACAATTTTTATCTGATCCACTACTTCGAAATATTTTCGGACAGAAACAAAATAAAATAGATATTAGTAAATTAATGAATGAAGAAAAAATTATTCTTATCAACCTTTCAAAAGGAAGACTAGGAGAAGAGAATTCTAGTTTTTTGGGTTCAATTTTTTTGACTAAAATAAAACAAGCAGGAATGGAACGTGCAAGTATAAAAGAAGAAGATCGAAAAGATTTCTATTTATATGTAGACGAGTTCCAAAACGTGGTAACTCAAACCTTTGAAAATATCTTATCAGAGGCCAGAAAATATGCTTTAAATTTAACAATTGCGCATCAATATGTTGGTCAGATCATTCCTCGGGTTCACCAAGCAGTGCTCGGAAATTGTGGTAGTGTTATAACTTTTCGTATTGGTGGTGAAGATGCTGTAAAAATGAAGCCTGAGTTTGCGCCGGTTTTCGACATTAAAGATATGATTAATCTTGCGGTTGGAGAAATTTATGTAAAAATGACAATTGATGGAGAATCTTATGATCCATTTTCAGCTGAGACTTTGAAAATTCTGCCACCAACACATAAATCTTTTAAGGAAGAAATTATAGATGCATCTCGTAGGAAATATTCAATACCAAAGGGAGATGCAGCAAAGTTGATAGCCGAAGAAGAAGCGACAATTATCCGAAGTGCAGAAGAAAAGGCAATTATTACATCTAAAACAAAAAGAAAACAAAAAGAAACAGGTGAAGAAAAAGAAACAAAAACTTCGCAAGAGGCAGAACCTATGATATAATGCCTCCCTGTAAATAAATATTTAATATTATGAACAAAGATTATTACAATACATTAGGTGTAAATAAAGGTGCGTCGAAAGACGAAATAAAAAAGGCTTTTTATAAGTTGGCGCATCAATATCATCCTGATAAAAAAGATGGGAATGAGAAAAAATTTAAAGAAGTAAATGAAGCATATCAAGTACTTTCAGATGATGCAAAAAGATCAAAATATGATCAATTTGGTTCAGGCTTTGAGAATATGGGAGCTCAAGGAGGGTATCAACAAGGAGGATTTGGGGGTGGTTTTGAGGGATTTGATTTTTCAGGTTTTCAAAATGGCAACAATGCTGGTTTTGATTTTGGTAATTTAAATGATATTTTTAGTGATTTTTTTGCTGGAGGGATGGGTGGTGGAGGGAATCAAATGCGTCGAGGACGAGATATTTCAACTGAAATACAAATCACATTTCGAGATTCTATTTTTGGAATTAGTAGAAAAATATTAATTACTAAAACTTCTAATTGTGCTACTTGTGGAGGGAAAGGAGCAAAGGTAGGGACAAAAATGGAAAAATGTAAAACTTGTAATGGT
>CAIVNB010000051.1 GCA_903907175.1 uncultured bacterium | reverse complement strand
TTTTTATATCCTCAATTAAATTAGAAATTACTTCTGTGTCTGTATCACTTTTAAACTTAAAACCTTTTTCAATTAAAACTTTTTTAAGAGAAAGATAATTTTCTATTATGCCATTATGAACTACTGCAACATCACCACTCATAGAAAGATGGGGGTGTGCATTTTTATCGGATGGTTCACCGTGCGTTGCCCAACGAGTATGCGCTATCCCTACAAGCCCAGAAATATTTTTTTCACTCTTGCTTTTTATGAATTTAGAAAGCTCTGAAACCTTTCCTAATTTTTTATATACCGAAATAACCCCCGAATTCATAATTGCAACTCCAGCAGAATCGTATCCTCGATATTCTAAACGCTCCAATCCTTTAATTAAGATTGGCCAAGCTTCTCTTTTCCCAATGTATCCAACAATTCCACACATACTATCAATATAGCAAAATTAAAAAATAAAGGTAAACCAAATTTTACCTATAAAAATTAGGTTTAATAAACCTCTTGTTGATAACATTTTTCGCAATACACAATTTCATCACCTTCTGGTGTGTACCCTGTTTTGAATTTTTCACCACAAGGCCCTTCTCCGTGAATATGTTTTACTGTATTTTTATATACACCTGTTTCGTCGACAACACCCCCGCACATGCAAGGTCTTTCATGTAATTTTATACCTAGTCTATCTTTTATTCTTTTTTCATACCTGCAATCGTGACACATTGTTGGAAGTGGTAAATTTTCTTTTTTCAAAAAAATTAATTCATTTTCTTGTATACGATATGCATTTTTGCAATTTTCGCATTCTATAACTTCTTTCAATATACTATCGTCTACTTCCTCAATGGAATCAGGAATTTCTCTAATATTTTTTGTTATTTTGTATTCTCCTCTAGGAACATCAATCCAAAGATATCCTTTTGTGAGAGCTTCGTCTTTTGAAAGAGAAAAATGCTCCACTGCTATAGTGTTATTGTAGCCATAGGGAGATAGTTCTATGGGGAAAAATTCTCCGTACTTATACACAAGTCGTTGCTTGTCTATGTAAGGCATATCATCCATGTGCTTTTTGATTTTTTCTACCATTTTAAAATACTCTTCTTTTGTGTACTGTTTATTTAAAATACAATATTGTTTTTTCTTTAAACCCACACAACCAAAACAATCTGAGGAACTGAACACATACATACTGTATTCCATATCTCTCGCTGCTGGCCAACAATTTACACAAAATTTTATGTTATAAGAATTTTCACCAGAAACACAAGTCTCATAATGCAATTCCATATTTTCTCCCCAAATACTTGCGTCATAACACTCTTTATTTTTAAGAATTTGCATATACTGACAATAGCGCATATTTTCACTTTCCCTTACAAGGTAACTATCATTCACATTTTTACAATGCGACACATAAGACCCTGTCGAATTCAAATTTTTAATTCCTTGAATATTTTTCAATGGTTTGGTTTTCCAAAAATCTCTAGCTTTTTTGTGCGCTTCTTTTATTCCCAAAATAGTATCTAATTTCATTTTTTTGATTTCTTTTTCGTATTCTTCTTTCGTGTATTTTTTATTAAAAATACAATAAGAAGATTTTCGTAAACTGACACATCCAAAACAATCATTGCATCCTAGACAATTGCGACAAAAATATAAGTTCCTAGAGTCTCCAGACATTATCGTAAAATAACATTGGTAACAATTCTGAATCCAGAAAGTTTCATAGCACCTTTCGGAATTATTTATGTGCGAATTATCTAAACAGTCTTTACAATAATCTATTGCATTGCCATACATACAATCTTCCGAATGATTTGAATTAAAACAAAGATAGGAATTTTTCATGCCTGTGGCATTTGCTGAATATGGGCTATTTATCATTCTCTGAACATCTAAATTAAAAACTGGCACTTTTCTCTCCAATTCAAAAAACTGTTCGAAAAATGTTTTTGAAAAATTATACTCCATCCCATAATCGAGCCCTTCCCAACTATCACTGAGCCATTCGTCTTGAGTCACAATTTTTTTACCACTTTTTTCTGGGAAAAGAGAAAAAATGTCTTTCCCTGTAAAAGCATCTTTTACTCTAAAGAGTTTGTGCTCATTTCTAAAAGAAAATCTCCTTTGTGCACGACAAAGATAACAAAAGGTCGGCGGAGGTACTTTCATTTTTTCGTAAAAATTAAAATCTGCCTGATCTATAACAAAATCATTTTTACAATTTTGGCAGATTTTTGTTTCTTCTTTCATGAATTTAGTATACCTCTTTATTGTAACAACTCTCACAATAAATTATCTCAGCACGCTCTGGAGAGTAGCTTGTCTCAAATTCATTTTTACAACCTTCATTCATGCACCCTCTATGCCAGAGTTTTAAAGGATTTCTTTGCTTCACTCTCTGGTAACGTCTACAATTTGGACACATTCTAGGTAAAGACAAATTCATTCTTCTGTAAAATTTTAAGTCTTCTGGAAGAATTTTAAAAGCTGTCATACAACCTTCTTGACATTTCCCCTCATGCTCACAAGCAATCACCTCATCTAAAATCGAATCTGTTGTTTCTGTAATACTATCCAGAAGTTCTTCTGGTTTTTTTGTCACTTTATAATTTCTATCGTCATCTTCTATCCAATTATATCCATTTACTATCACTTCCTGTTTATTTAAGGAAAAATATTCTTGCGCGGTCGTTTCATTATACCCAAATGGTGAAAGCTCAATTGGGAAAAATTCCCCGTATTTATATACTCTACCCTTTTTATCGATATACGGCATATTATTCATATGCTCAATAATTTTAGGAATTAATTTTTCATATTCTTCTTTTGAATATTGTTTGTTTAAAATACAGTATTGTTTTTTCTTAAGCCCTACACAGCCAAAAACATCCGAAACGCCAGGAGATGTAATGCAATAAGTTGCATTTTTAGAATTAGTCCAAGTTCCCCATCCACATTTTACATTGTAAATGCCATCTCCAGATTGTAAACATTCATTTACTAACTCTATATTGTCTCCATAGTGAGTAAAATCATAGGTTTGCTTTACAGGACCATTTGAAACAAAAGAACAAAATTTAGAATCTTCTAAATTTGCCGCACCAAAGCACATTTTTGAATTTTTAGAATGTTCTAAATAATCTCCTGTAACATTTGTATTTTGAACTCCAAAATAGTATTTCCTTGGAAACTTTTTCCAAAAATCCCGCGCTTTTTCTTTCAGAGAAAGAATATTTTTATAAGAATCTAATCCAAAAGATTTTAATTTCTTTTCGTATTCTTCTTTAGTAAATGGCTCGTTCCAAATATGATAATTTTTACCATGCAAATTTACACATCCGAAACAATTATTACAACCTCGAAGCCCATGCGAAAAAGAAACGTTCACACAATCTTGGCAATTTTGAGAAAAAATAGTTTGATAGCAATTGATACAAGTTACAAGCTCATAACAAAGTTCTCCTTTCCTAGTCATGGTGATATCTTGTGAGTCTTTGGAAAAAAACACCCCACTTCCATAAGAAACATTTTCATCGAAAGTGCCGTCGTGTAGTAAATAGCAATTTCGCATGTCGTTCGCCATATTGCAATATTGAGAATTGATCATGGTAGTACCAAAAGCAAAAAGGTTAGGTACTGGTACCTTACGAAAAAGTTCAAAAAATTGTTCTAAAAACGACCTTGAAAAATCAATCTCCATTCCATAGTCTAGCCCTTCCCAGGTATCACCCCACCAACATTTTTCGCAAAATATAGTATTATCATAGTCTTTACTATAAATAGAAACTGTCTTTTTTTTACATAAACCACATTCCCTAAAATGCAAACCTCTTTCGTTGCGCCAAGCCAAACGTCTCTGTAAGCGACATTCTGGGCAAAACGTCGGAGGAGGAACCTTCATTTTTTTATAAAATCCAAAATCATCAGACTCTATCGTAAATTTTTTTTCGCAGTTCTGACAAATTTTATCCTCTGTTCTCATGGTCTTATTTTACCACTTTCTCTATTTCTTTCGGCACAGAAGACTCTATTTTAATAATTTTTCCTTTTAAATTTTTGAATTCGATAGATTTAGCATGTAACGCTAATCTTTTTAATCCTTTTAGATGCGGTTCTTTGGGTGCGTAAAGAGAGTCGCAAACAACAGGATGATTTAAAAACTTCATATGCACACGAATCTGATGCGTTCTACCAGTTTTCGGTTTTATTTCTAAAAATGTAAAAGGTGTTTTAGTTTTAAATCTTTTTAAAACTTTATATTCAGTTATGGCTTCACGTAATTCTCCCCTTGCTCCACGCCCTGCAAGTCGCCTTCGAAAATCCGAAGGACTTCTGCCAATTGGTTTATTTATAATTCCATGATCACTCTTTACCCAACCAGAAACAATTGCGAGGTATGTCTTTTTAATTTCTCGATCTTGAAATTGCTTTTTCAAAAATTCATATGCTTTTTTATTTTTTGCCAAAACTAAAACTCCGGAAGTATCTTTATCTAAACGGTGAACTATTCCGGGACGATCTATCTCATTACCTTCAAAAATCATAGGTTCCCCTACTCCTTTCATTTTTGGGTAATTTTTCAAAACCCAATCTGTTATAGTTTTTTCCTTACTTCTTCCGTCAGGATGCACAGAAATACCAGACGGCTTGTCTATTACTAATATATCTTTATCTTCATATAGAACTTTTATTTTAGGTAGCATCTATTTGTCGAGAAAAAACTTTTTCATTGTTTTATAAGCAATACTCTCTGATTTGTATTTAAGAAATTCTTGTGAATTTACTTGTGTTTTATAATCAACATCTTCCTTTAATCTATTAATAAAACTTTTTATTTTTAAATACTCTTTGTGTATAAAATCAAAAGATGAATCATCTTTATTCCCTACAAAAAATTTAATCGCAGCGTCTAATTGCATATCAATCTGCTTTATCATTAAATACACAAAGGGATGACTATCTAAGTCATCAGCTTCACCATTTAAATATTTATATGTAAAAAACTCAATTTCTTTTTTAGAGCCACCAATTATAAATTTGGGCACCAATAAAGAACCTTTTTTATGGGTATCTGGATCTTCAAAGAATTTCACTGTTGGAATTTCATGTTTTTCTATTCCATAACTCCAATTTTTTTCTAACTTGTCTAATATTTCTGTACTATTTCCAGAAATTGTAAAATCGAAAGATGCACCTAAATAGCCACTTCCTTTAGCTTTTAAAATTGCATCCATTCCATGGAGATCGTCTCTTTCAGATGTCATAACAGCCTTAAATCCAGGAAACATTCCTTTGTTTATTCGATCTATTATCATGGCCTGCATCATTTCACCCAAAGAAAACCCACTTTCTAGTAAAGAAAGAACCTCCTGTCCTCTCTTTTTATTACTTTCCTCTATTTTTGCTTTTGTTTTCTCTACATATTCAATCTCTTTTTGAATTGCCTCTGCCGTATACGAATTTTCATGCTTAGTCCCCGCCATAGCACCAATAAAATTTTTGGGGTCAGGCCTGTTCTTATAAACATCTTCTAATTTACGAGCAAGTGCTATTTGTTTTTCAAAACTATTCAATATTCCTTCTCCTAGATACTTAATTGAGGGCATCCCATTTAGGTTTTCCATAATAATTTAATGTTATCATAAAACTTGAAAATTTAACATTTTAGCGTATACTTGAAAATGTTTAGTTTAATCATGCGCGGTTAGCTTAGTTGTAGCGACACGTAAGATACACAGAAGACAGTTAATAGAAAATAGAATAAACAAAATGCGCGGTTAGCTCAGTTGGTAGAGCAACCCGTTTACACCGGGAAGGTCGTAGGTTCGAGTCCTACACCGCGCACATCCGATATTTGAATTGCCCCCGTAGTTCAATGGATAGAACGAGGCTCTTCTAAGGCCTTGATGTAGGTTCGATTCCTACCGAGGGCACAAAAATTACAACGATGGGTCAACAATAGGCACAGGAGAATTTAGTATTTCAATCGATTTCTTTTCTCTTTCAGAAAAATACTCCAGAGCGTTTTTAATTTTTTCTTTCTCTTTGTTCTCATTTTTATTATCTTTTTTCCCAACAACTGAAGTGTTCTCTTTGTTTGTTTGTATAAAAAGATTATAAGAAAAAACAAGTAATGTACTTATCGCCAAAAATGCTAAAACCATTATCGTTTTCCAATAAATACCAGGATTAATTTCAAAATTTTCTTTTCTGTAATTTTTTTCTATTTTAAAAAGTTCTATTTTCATTTAAATTTTAATATCATATAAAACTTATAAGTTTTATCTTAAAAATCGCTTCCCATGTATTTACTTTTATATTTTTTTTATTCTTCATAAGTTCGTCAGCGGGGACGCTGTGCATCTCAATAGAAGTAAACTCCAATTCATACGGAGAATTTTCCAATAACGTTAGAAATTTATAAACTCCTTCAAAATTACCAGTATCCTTCATTTCTACCACAAGCCCAGTGTTATCTTTTGATACTTCTACAAAAGAAACCTCAGCCTTAATATTCACACTTTCTGCCATTTTTTCAATCGTATTTAAAAAGGGCACGATATCAGAGCTTTGAGCAAAATGCGTCTCAAATAGAGTTTTGTCTTGCTCTATTGATTTGAATGAGTCGTTGAATTTCTTTACTTCTTCGCGTCTTAATATTTCTTTATCTAGAGCTACTTGTGACTCTTTTGACATTTCAACGTTACTTTTTACCCCCCTATAAAGAAAGAAAAACAAAAAACAACAAGCTAAAAATATTGTTATGGAAAAAATTAATAAGGTTTTGTTAAGTTTACTTTTTTGCATGTTATATTGAAATTAAATTCAAATTAAACTCTATATTACTTCCTTTGACAAAATTTGAAATTGGTAAATCTACATATTTAAATAAAATATCATCCTCAAGCGCCCTGCGAAATAAAAGGAGTTTTTCTCGATCTTGTGCAACTCCATTTATATTAACCTTTCTACCTTCTAAAGAGTCGTTCTCAAAAAAAATCCTATTTATTTTTATACCTGACCCTTTTTTAAGAATAATCTCATTTACTACATTTTGAGAAAAAATGTACTTGTTTTTTCTTGCTTTTTCAAGTAATGAAAGCTTTTCGTCTAGATTTTTTATTATTACTTGTGCTTTTTGATCGATTTCTGGCATTATCTCATTCTTTTGTACTTCTAATTTTTGGTTTATTGAAATCTTTTTTTCAAGAGATATAAAATAAGAAGGCAAAATAGCAATTATAGAAATAACGATTAAGAAAATAAGCATCACAAAAGACAAAACCGTAAATCGATAATAAAAATCTTTTTTTGCTTCTTTTTTTTCTTCAATTGGAAGTAGATTAATCATGTTTAAAGTTCCCTAATGCAAGCCCCAACGCTGCTGCGTATGAAAGCGATTGCTCAAATTTAATTTCTGGAATGTAATTCTGGGCATTTGTTATGTTTATCCAAACATCTGCTATTTTAATAGAATTTTTTGTGCTCACAGAAAGATAATCCAAAAATCCAACTAAATTTGAGTCACCCCCACAAAGTATTATTTTTCTAATTGGTGAATGTTCTCTGTTCCCTTCTTTGTGTGTATGCCAATATACAAAATGTTTCATTATCTCATCACGTAAAATCGAAACACTGTTTAAGATAACTGAAAACAATTCCTGATTTTCAGCATTGCGTTCTAGCCCATATTTTCTTTTCATTTTTTCTGCTTCTTCAAAACTAATTTTGAAACTTTTTTGGATCATGTTTGTAAGAAGGATACCCCCAACATCTAGTGTTGAGGTAAAAACTACAATCCCAGAAGTTATAATAAAGATACCTGTGCGTTTTTCTCCAAAATCTACAATCATATAAGTCTCTTTATCATCTTCTTTTATTACCGCTCGAGAAATCGCTTGCGCTTCAAGCTCAAAAGAATCTACTCTTATCTCAGAATCCTTAAAAACAGACAGGTAATCATCAATAATGTTCTTAGGAATAGCTGAAACCTGGATATCAAAACCTCTCTCGTCCTCTTTCAAAATTTCATAGTCAAACACAGCATCTTGTGCTGACAATGGAATATATTCTTCAAGGGAAAGCTCTATACTGTCCCTTATATTTTCAATTCCTGCTTTTTCTAATCTAAATTCAAATAAATACATCTGTTCTTCTGGTAAAGAAACCCGGACTGAATCTATTTTTTCTTCTTTTTTAAGAGAAATTAAAACCTCTTTCATTTTCTTTAAATCTTTTATCTTCCCAGATTCAATAACCCCAATTGGAATCTTTCGTTCACCATATTTACCCAATCTAATACCTTTATTTGTAGAAATAAGTTCCACAAATTTCAATGATTCATCAGAAATGTCTAAACCAAAAGAAGGTACTGCAAGGAATTTAGGTACTGGGAATAAAATATTAAACAGATTTCTAGACATATAGATATATTATACCTCGTAGTAGAACTTTTTAAAAGTTGAATTACAAAGTTATGCAATACTCTTTTCTTCCCCGTTAGCGATTAACGGGCTTTTACACCAACAGGGATAGTGTCATTTGGTTCAAAAAGAGAAAATTTACCATCTTCTGTAGAAACAGCGAGTATCATGCCCTGGCTTTCATATCCACGAATCATTCTAGGCTCTAGATTAGCTACAAACATGCATTTTTTACCAACCAAGAGAGAGCAGTCTGGAAAATATAAAGAGATACCAGAAACAATCTGTCGCGGTTTTTCTTCTCCTAAATCAACTACGAGTTTTAATAATTTATCAGTATCAGGTATCTTCTCTGCTCCCAATATTTTCCCAACTACTATTTCAACTTTTTTAAAATCTTCTATGTTTATCATGTTATTTATTATTTATTTTTTCTAAATACCTTTGTAATATAAGCGCGGCAGCAGAAGCATCAATGTGTCCTCTTTTTTTATCTTTCAATCTACTATGAGATTGTTTTTGAGTTAAAATTTCTTTTGTATCACCCCCCTTTCTTGCTTCCACGGAAGTTAAAAACTCTTTTTGCTTACGAATTGGAATTTTAAATTGTTCTTCTAATTCTAGAATGAAAGCATCAATTCTTGCTGATAATGCATTCAACTTCCCTGAAAAATCAACAGACTCTCCAATCACCATCTCATCTATTTTTTCATTTTTTAAGATCTCTCCAATCTTTTTGAAAGTATTTGAGTCATTTAAAACTATCTCCTTTGGGAAAGCAATCCTTCCACCATCATCTGATATGGCAAGCCCTATTCTTTTTGTTCCGTAATCAATACCTAAAAATTTCATACTAAAATACTAGCACAAAAAGCACCTTTCTGGTATAATATACTCATTATGAATCCATCATTATTTAATAATCAAACAAGTGATTTAGTATTTTTATTAATAACTCTTCTCTGGGTCTTGCCTTGGAAAATTTTTGCTTTGTGGACAGCATCAAAAAAGAACCATAAAATATGGTTCGTCGTTCTCGTAATAGTAAATACTCTTGGAATACTCGAAATTATCTATGTATTCGGTATAGCTAAAAAGAAATGGTCCGATGTGAAGGGTGCTTTCTTGAGGTTAATGTCTTCAAAAAAATAATAACAAAAAAATCCCGCTAAGAGCGGGATTTTTTAATGATTACTTATTTGACTCAGCTTCTTTTTCAACTCTAATTTCTTTATTAGTGATTTTACCATCTTTGTCTATATCATATACATAAACTGTCCCAGTCGGAATTTCTAATTTCCAAATATCCTCATTTGGAATATTATCTAAATATTTGACCAAAGCACGAAGAGAATTTCCATGATCTGAAAGTAAAATATTTTTCCCGGATTCCAATAATGGAAGAATAGTTTTTAAATAAAATGGCACTACTCGATCGTAAACATCTTTCAATGTCTCTCCATTTGGAACTGGTTCATCCCATCCACGACGCCATTTAAGCCATTGTTCATCGCCATATTTATTTTTAACTTCCCATTTATTTAATCCTGATAAATCTCCATAACTTCTTTCTTTTATTTCTTTTGCCTCTATTGTTGGCAAATTTTTTAAACCTAAAACTTTTGCCATTTCCTCCCATGTCTGCTTAGAACGAATCAAATCCGAAACAAAAACAATATCAACTTTTAAATCTTTTATTTCTTCCCCTGCTTCTCGAGCTTCTAATCTACCAAGCTCTGTAAGTGGAACATCTGTCCACCCAGTCCATAAGTCTTTTGCATTATATTCTGATTGTCCATGACGAACTAAAATTAATTTAGACATATCTGTATTTTAACACTAAACTTGAAAAAAGCTCAAAAATAAAGTAAGGTTATGAAGAATGAAAGTATTCTTTTAAAAGAATTTGTGGTATACTACATTAGTGGTTGAGTATAAAAGAAATCCAAATACTAACTGTATGGTTTGCAAAATCCCTATCTACAGAAGACCAGCCGAGATAAAGAAAAACCAAGGTAAGGTCTTTTGTAGTATGAGTTGTTATGGTATCTCTTCTAGAAAAGAAAAACCATGTATAGTTTGTGGAAAATTAATTTTAGCAGGTTTAAATAAAAAAACCTGCAATAGAAGTTGCTCAAATATATATCGAACAGGCATAAAATATAAAATTAACAGCCCACGAGACAAAGTAAAATCTCAACAAGCTCTCAAGGTAAAGTTGTTAGAAAGTAGAGGAAAAAAGTGTGAAAGATGTAATTATGAAAAATATCAAATTTTAGAAATTCACCATAAAAATAAAGACAGAAAAGATAACACTACTGAAAATTTATTATTAATATGTCCAAATTGTCACGCAGAGGAACATCTTTTAGAAAAAAGTTGGCTAACAAAAAAATACAATTAAAAAAATTAATTTGGGTTATTGAGCGGAGGCGTCGCATAGAGGCTTAGTGCATCGGTCTTGAAAACCGAAGTACCGCAAGGTACCGTGAGTTCGAATCTCACCGCCTCCGCTCAGCAACCAAATATTATGAAAAATATTAAAAAAGGGATAGCAGGATTTTCTCAGAAAGCTTTTGTTTTTGATAAAAACGGAAAATTTTTGACAATGCGACGTACAAAAACTGCACCTTCTAATTCCTTAAAATGGGATCTCCCTGGAGGCGATGTGGAATTCGGTGAAGATCCAGTTAAATCTATAATTAGAGAAATAAAAGAAGAGACGGGTTTTGTTGTTAAGAACCTCGTACCATTTGATGTAAAAGCATATGTTTACCCTAATGAAAATTATTGGGTAACAGTAGCCTTTAAAGCTTTTAATCCTAAAGGCAAATTGAAAATTAGCTGGGAGCACGATTTATATAAATGGGTAACAATAGATGAATTCCTAAAATTAAAACTTCCAGTAAAATTAAGAAAATTTGCTATGACCCTGAAAAGGTCAGCTAAATGACTTTAGAAATACCATTATTTAATAACAAAAAGATTCTAATAGTATAAATTTATGTCTTTTGTGCGTTGCTAAAATTCACTACGGGGTGGTATAATTTAACTAATGGAAAATGAAGAGACAATTTCATGGTCTGCTCTTGAATATGAAGAAAAGGAACGTCATCCAGATTGGTTCTGGGCTCTTGGAGTTATTGTAGTTGCAAGTTCTCTCGCTGCAATTCTTTTTGGAAATTATTTTTTTGCAATACTTCTGATTGTAGGAGGAATACTTCTCGGTGTTTTTGCAATTAAAAAACCTGATATGGTTTTTTATGAATTAAATAAGAAAGGATTGAAAATCAGAAATCGTATTTATCTTTATGAAAAAATAAAAGCCTTCTGGGTACAGAAACCATTATCAGATGAAGGTAAAATAATGCCTCCAGCTCTTTTCATAAAATCAGAAAGATTACTTGTGCCCATCTTTTCAGTTCCAATCGAAGAATCTTCTGTTGTAAAAATCCACAATATGATGTTGGCACACAACGTCCTCGAACAAGAAATGAAAGAACATCCCTCAGAAAAAATAATGGAAGCTCTCGGTTTTTAACTTTGTTTTTTTATCAAAAACTGCTAATCTACAAATACCCCCTCTCGTCGTTCAATGGATAGGACGTAACTTTGCGGAAGTTATGATGCAGGTTCGATTCCTGCCGAGAGGACAATACTGTGTTACATTTATATTATGGCTTTTGAGAAAACTGACGAAGAAATCATTAATTTATATAAGGGTGGAAATAGAGAGGTATTTAAGGAATTAATCGACAAATACACTCCCTCACTTTACAATTTCACTGTTCGTTTAACTGATAAAGAAAATACGCCTGACATTATTCAAGATGTGTTTATAAAAATCTGGAAAAATTTAAACGCTTTTGATATTGAAAAATCCAGTTTTAAAACTTGGCTTTTTGTTGTTGCCAAAAATACTATTGTTGACTTTTGGCGAAAATCAAAAAATCCTGAGGGAAAGAATAAAATTCTTTCCTTTTCCGATTTGGAAGATAAAAATAATGATTATGTCTTTTCAGAAAATATACAGGATGAGAGTTTGCTTCCAGATGAAATACTACAGAAATTACAAGATAAAGAGCTTTTAAATAAATTGATAGATAAACTCCCTGAAAATTATAAAATTGTTCTAGTTCTTCACTACCAAGAAGAAATGACCTTTGAAGAAGTAGGAAAGATTTTAGGAAAACCACAAAATACTGTAAAAAGTTATCACCACCGCGCAATTATAAAATTGCGGGAAATGATAATATAATATATTGTAATAGTTTACTACCACAAAATTATGTCATTAACTTCATTGCTTCCTAACTTTTTATTGTTTCTAGTTGGTTATAAATACCTGCTTCTTTTTCTTGGAATTGTAATTGAGGGCCCAATTCTGATGGTCGCCTCTGGAATTTTAATTCACATAAAATTTTTCGACCTCACAACAGCATTTATAGTAATTCTAGCTGGAGACCTTGTTGGAGATGTTGTTTGGTATTATATTGGTTACTTTTTTGCTGGACCGTTTATAAAAAAATATGGAAAGTTTATAAAAATAACCCCAGAAGTATTTGAAAACGCAAAGGGACTTTTCCACAAGTATCACGTAAAAATATTGCTGATATCTAAAATAACTATAGGATTCGGCATGTCGCTTGCAACCCTCATGGCTGCCGGGGCTACTCGTGTTTCTTTAAAAAAATTCCTTATGTTAAATTTTCTCGGTGAAATTATTCTCGTAAGTGTCTTGCTGTCGGTAGGATATTTCTTTGGTCAATTATATAATTCCATTGCCGATACTATGAAAATATATTTCGTAGTAGGTGCTATCGTAGTTATGGGAATTTCTACATATTATTTTACTAAGTATATAAAACGTGTAATAATTGGATAATATGATTTCCTTTATAATCCCAACCAAAAACGAAGAGAAGGTAATTGAAAAAACATTACGTTGTATATCTCTATATACAGGCGAAAAAGAAATAATCGTTTCTGACGGAAAAAGCACCGATAAAACAATTTCTATTGCTAGCCATTATGCTACTGTGATAGAACCAAAAGAAGGAAGTATCCAAAGAATTAGTATTGGGAAAAATGATGGAGCTAAGGCTTCTCTTGGAGATTATCTGGTTTTTCTTGATGCAGATGTATATATTCCAGAGATAAACTCTTTTTTTGAGAAAGCAGAAGACTTTTTTAAGTCTGATAAAAATCTTGTAGGACTGACAGTCTCAATTAGAGTGTTTAAAGAAGACGAAACTCTCGCTGATAAAATCATTTTCAAAATGTTTAATTTTTATAATCTAGTCTTAAACAATTATCTAGGAGTTGGGGCAGCTGTTGGAGAATTTCAAATGGTTCGAAGAGAAATATTTGAAAAAGTAGGCGGATATAGAGAAGATTTAGTAGCTTCAGAGGACTATGATTTTTTTAGAAGAATAGCAAAAATCGGAAGAACTTATTTTGTAAAAGATCTTACAATTTATCACACTGGGCGTAGGGCGCACAAGATAGGCTGGACAAAACTTTTAACAGAATGGATGTTAAATGGTTTTTCTGTTCTTTTTTGGGGGAAATCGCACAGCAAAGAGTGGAAAGTAATTAGGTAAATTATGAAAAAAATTCTTATTATCAATGACAACTCATTTTCCCAAGTAAGCGGGGTGATAACTTCTCTTCAAAAAACAATTGAAATTCTTGAAAAGAAGGATTGTAAAATAGAAATAATACACCACGGACTATTTTTCTCATTTTCATTGGCTCCATATTTCCCAGAAGTATATTTCTCATTATTTCCAGGAAGAAAGATGAAGAAAGCAATCTTAAAAGAAAAACCTGACCACATTCATATTGTGACCGAAGGATCACTTGGGCTAAAAGCTCGTATGATTTGTGTAAAAAACAAAATTAAATTTACAACTTCCTACCACACTCATTACGATCTTTATTTAAAAGAAAGAGTTAGTAAATTTTTTTTTAAAATTACAAAATCGTATTTGCGATGGTTCCATGGAAGATCAGAAGCAGTAATGGTAAGTACTCTAAGCTTAAAAAAAGAGTTAGAAGAAAAAGGATATAAAAACATAGTGATATGCCCACTCGGTGTTGATATCAACTTCTTTAAAAAACCAGAGGGGATTCTTTCTATCTACCCAAAACCGATTTTTACTTATTTGGGAAGACTAGCAAAAGAAAAAAATGTGGGAGAATTTTTAAAATGTGACTTACCTGGAACAAAATTAGTTATTGGAGATGGCCCACAAAGGAAACAACTCGAGCAAGTTTATGGGAATAAAGCCATTTTTGTAGGAACAAAAACTGGTCAAGAGCTCGTGAACCTTTTATCACAAAGTGATGTCTTAGTGTTCCCTTCTAGAACTGATACTTTTGGACTTACTATCGTAGAAGCATTGGCTTGTGGAATTCCCGTTGCTGCCCATAATGTAATGGGACCGAAAGATATTCTTTCTCATGGCGTTGATGGTTTTTTAGACGAAGACCTTGCAAAAGCGGCCATAGAATGTTTAAAATTAGACAAGAGAGTTTGCCGTGAAAAGGCACTGCTTTTCTCTTGGGAAAATTCCGCAGAAACTTTCTTAAAGAATTTAAAATAAAAATGAAAGAAAAAAACAATAAAAAAATAGTAGGTTTTACTTGTGGGTCATTTGATCTTACTCATGCTGGACACTATTTGATGTTTCGAGAAATAAAAGAAAAATGTGATTATTTAATTGTCGGATTGCAATCTGACCCATCGATTGATCGAAAAGAAAAAAATAAACCTATCCAATCTCTTAAAGAAAGAAAAATACAACTTGAGGCTTGTAAATACATTGATAAAATCATGCATTATAAGACCGAAGAGGATTTAATAAAACTGCTAAAAACAATAATGCCCGATATTCGTTTTTTGGGAGAAGACTGGAAAAATAAAAATTACACTGGCAAAAATTTACCTATTAAGATAATATTTAATAGTCGAAGCCATAATTATTCTTCAACAAATTTAAGAAAAAGAATAATCGACTTCCACAAGAAACAATCATGAAAGTTTGGTTCCAAAAATTTAATAACTCTTTCAAAGACAGAAATTTTGTTACCTCACTTTTAGTTGGTCTTCTTTTTCTTTTTATAAGTCTCGTTATAAATTTTATTGCTGGCACTTACGCCACAGAAAAGGCTAGCTTACCTGTTACTGATATTATTTTGAGTAACATCCGTGTTTTTGATGTAGATGCAATTTTTATTTATGGTCCAGTTATTTTTTGGACTTTTGCTGGGTTAGTTTTACTCTACAACCCCAAAAAAATTCCTTTCACTTTAAAAAGTATCGCTCTGTTCGTTGTTGTTAGATCAATATTTATAAGCCTTACTCATATAGGACCTTTTCCAACACAAGCAATCATTAGTAGTAGTGATTTCTTTAGTAAATTTACTTTCGGTGGAGATCTCTTTTTCTCAGGACACACAGGTCTTCCATTTTTAATGGCTCTAATTTTTTGGAGAGAAAAAGAATTACGTTATATTTTCATAACTTCCTCACTTATTTTTGGTGCTGTTGTTCTAATGGGACACTTACATTATTCCATCGATGTCTTGGCTGCATTCTTCATAACTTATACTATTTTCCATATGGCTGAATTTTTCTTTAAAAAAGAAAGATCCATGTTTTTAGATTAACTGCACCAAAATAGAGACTACCCGCGTATATACTAGTATGGAAGAAAATATAAAAAGTGTATTTAATCAAGTGAAATATAAGCCAAATAAAGAGTTGGGCGATAAAATCTGGAGCAAAATAATTGCTCACAACAGGCGTATCGCTTATTTCAAAATAACATCATACTCTATTGTTGGAGTTGCTTCCCTTTTAGGATTAATCCCAATGTTCAAAATACTGGCTAATGATTTTACGCAATCTGGATTTTATGAGTACCTATCTTTAGCATTTTCAAAAGGTGGAATATTTTCTGCCTATTGGAAAGAGTTTGCTTTCTCAATTGCAGAATCATTACCTGCTATGAGTATAATCTATGCACTTACTCTCATATTCGTTTTCTTTTTGTCTCTACACTATGTAATTAAACAAATTATTAATAATAATCGAGTAGGACAACCCTACGGAATAGCATAAATATATATGAAAAAAATACATGAAAAAATGTTAAAGGTTTTTGAATCAAAAATTTTAGTTGGTATATTATATGGCATTGGAATTGTAATAGTCTTAACTTTAATTTTTTCGATGGGTGTTTCGGTGGGTTTTCACAAAGCATCTTTTGGTCGTGCTTGGGGAGATAATTATGAAAGAAATTTTGGAATGATGCCAGGCCGTCAAGGATTTGGAAAAGATAATTTCCCAAATTCACATGGTGCAATCGGAAAAATTATCAAAATAGAACTACCGACCATTATTGTGCAAGATAAAGACAATACGGAAAAGGTTATTTTGATAAAAAGTGATACAAAAATACAAAAAATGAAAGCTGACATACAAACAACTGACCTTTCGATGAATGATTTCATTGTTGTCATTGGCTCTCCAGATAGTCAAGGACAAATAGAAGCAAAATTTATCAGAGTAATGCCTCTTGGGATGCCTGTATCAGGAACCCCGATAATAAAATAATATGAAGAACTTTTTTGATAAAATAAAACAATTTATTGGAACTCATAAAACAGTTACTATAATTGTATTGATAGTAATAACCTATGCGGGCTATTGGGGATATGGGAAAATAACAAGCACCGCTGGAGAAACACGTTATGTAACTTCTAAGGCAGAAAAAGGAACTATTATCGAAGCTATTACTGGCACCGGACAAGTTTCAGCATCTAACCAAATAGATTTAAAACCAAAAGCTTCTGGAGAAATAACATATCTTCCGATGCAAAGTGGGCAGAGAATTAGTAATGGTGCGCTTATCGCACAAATTGACACAGCGGATGCCCAAAAAACTATTCGTGACGCACAGGCTAGTCTTGATAATGCAAAATTGTCATTAGAAAAACTAAAAATTCAAGATTCCGCTAGTAATATGAACGCTGATTTAAGTAAAGCGCATGATGATGGTTTCAATAGTGTTTCAAACACCTTTTTAGACCTACCTTCTATTATGACAGGATTAAATAATATGTTTTTTAAGAGCGATGCAACTGGTAGAACATATATTTATAAATATGCTGAATCCACTGGAAGTGCCGATCGTGAAAAAGCTAATACCTATAGAGATAGCGTAATTAGTTCTTACAATCTGGCCAATGATGCTTACAACACAACTTTTGAGCAATATAAAAATACTTCTAGGAATTCTAGTAGCGCAGATATCGAAGCATTGATTACACAAACATACAACACAACCAAGCTCGTTTCTGATACAATAAAAAATTCAAATAATTATATCGATTTTGTGAATAAATCAATGGTAAACAATAACTTTGATATTCCATCGTATATAGCAACACAT
>CAIVNB010000050.1 GCA_903907175.1 uncultured bacterium | reverse complement strand
TAGCAAAAATTCAGCAGAATTTTATGTGTGTTTTTAGGAAAGAGCTAATTTTGATTTTATGAGAAATTTTTTAATTACAAACCCCGAAAGTCGAAGTCGGGATAATAAAAATAAATTTAACATTATTAATTAACATAAAAAAATTATGAGTAAAATTATAGGAATAGACTTAGGTACGACAAACTCAGCAGTAGCAATTATTGAGGGAGGTGTACCAAAAATTATTGAAAATGTAGAAGGGAATCGCACGACTCCTTCTATTGTTGCAACAGCAAAAAATGGTGATCGCATTGTCGGTCTTTTATCAAAAAGACAAGCAGTCACAAATCCTGAAAATACAATTTCTGAAATAAAAAGATACATGGGTCACAGATTTGATGATCCAGAAGTACAAAAAGATAGAGGTTCAGCTCCGTTTAAAATTGAAGCAGGTGAAGATGGCGGAGTGAAAGTAAAAATGTCAGATAAATTTTATCGTCCAGAAGAAATTTCTGCAATGGTATTACAAAAAATTAAAGCTGATGTTGAAGCAAAATTAGGTGAAAAAATAACTGAAGCGGTAATTACAGTACCTGCGTATTTTAACGATGCTCAGAGAAAAGCAACTAAAGACGCAGGGGCAATCGCGGGACTTGATGTTAAAAGAATTATCAATGAACCTACTGCTGCGGCCCTTGCTTATGGGTTTAATAAAAAGAAAAATGAAAAGGTTGTTGTTTACGACTTTGGAGGTGGAACATTCGATGTCTCAGTACTTGAAATCGGAGATGATGTTATTGAAGTAAAATCAACAGATGGAGATTCTCATATGGGTGGAGGTGATATTGATAGAAAGATTGTTGCTTGGATTGCAGAAGAATACAAAAAAGAATCAGGCATAGATGTAAGAAAGGATGCGCTTGCTCATCAGAGATTAAAAGAAGCTGCTGAAAAAGCGAAACATGAATTATCTACTACAATGGAAGCAGAAATAAATATTCCATTTATTACCTCTGATGCTACTGGCCCAAAACATTTGCTCTTGAAAATGTCTCGAGCAACCCTGGAATCTCTTGCTAAAGAATATGTTGACCGTTCTATTGAAATAACAAAGAGAGCATTAGAAGCTTCACCATTCAAGATGGCAGAAATTAATGAAATAATAATGGTTGGAGGGCAAACTAGAATGCCTGCAATCGTAGAAGCTGTAAAGAATTTATTTGGAAGAATGCCAAATATGTCTATTAACCCTGATGAGGTTGTAGCTCTTGGAGCAGCAGTTCAAGCGGGAGTACTTGCCGGAGATGTGCGAGATGTACTGCTTCTTGATGTTATCCCATTATCTCTTGGCATTGAGACATTAGGAGGCGTTGGTACAAAATTAGTTGAAAGAAATACAACTATTCCTTCAAGTAAATCACAAATATTCTCAACGGCAGCTGATAACCAAACTTCTGTTGAAATTCACATTGTTCAAGGAGAACGCCCAATGGCTTCTGACAATAAATCATTAGGCCGATTTATTTTAGATGGAATTCCACCAGCTCATCGAGGCATGCCTCAAATCGAAGTTACTTTTGACATTGATGCAAATGGAATTTTAAATGTTACTGCAAAAGATAAAGCTTCTGGAAAAGCTCAGTCAATAAAAATTGAAGCCTCTTCAGGATTGAAAGAAGAAGATATAAAAAAGATGCAAGCTGATGCAGAGATTCATGCAGAAGAAGATAAAAAGAAAAAAGAATTGGTAGAAATTAAAAATACTGCTGAAATGATTATTTATACCGCAGAAAAAGCTGTAAAAGAAAATGAAGCAAAGATTCCTGAAGAAGTAAAGAAAAGCGTAAATGATAAAATTGGAGCACTTAGAGCAGTTAAGGATGGTACTGACGAGGGAGCAATTAAAAAAGCAACCGAAGAGCTTTCAACTGAAATGTCTAAAATTGGAGAAGCTATGTCAAAAGCTAATCCAAATCCTTCGGCAAGCGAGAGTACTTCGACTCCAGAAGAACAACCCGGAGAAGTTCACGATGCTGAATTTAAAGAGGGAGATAAGCCAGAAGAGAATAAATAAAACTTCTATAAAAAAGCCCCCAACCGAGAATGTTGGGGGCTTTTGAGTTTTGTCTATTTTTGGTATAATTTAGACTATGGAAATTCTAGAATTGCCTGTAAATAAAGACCTGACATATATGGGGCTTACGAGTTTTCGAGATAAAAACCAGCTTTTTGGCATAAAACGCAAAGACAGACGACAGCATGTTTATATTCTTGGAAAATCAGGTACAGGTAAATCTGCACTCATGTTTAATATGATTATCCAAAACATTCAAAACGGTGAGGGTGTTTGTATGGTTGATCCACACGGAGAAAATGTTGAGGCAATCCTTTCAGCCATTCCGCCGTATCGAATGAAAGATGTAGTTTATTTTAATCCCGCAGATCCTGATCATCATATTGGATTTAATGTTTTAGAACTTGTTGATCCTAAATATAAACATTTAGTTGCTTCAGGTCTAATGGGAATTTTTACTAAAATTTGGGCCAATGCATGGAGTGCCCGAATGGAATATATTTTAAACAATGCAATTTTGGCACTTCTTGATACTCCTGGCACAACGATGCTTGGAATTCCTCGAATGTTGGTAGATAAAGATTATCGTCAGAAAATAATTTCTAACTTAAAAGATCCAGTCATAAAGGCTTTTTGGATTCATGAATATGAAGCATGGCAAGATAAATTTAGAAATGAAGCTATCGCTCCGATTCAAAACAAAGTTGGGCAGTTTCTTTCGACTTCAATTATTCGTAATGTTGTTGGCCAATCAGTAAGTACAATAAATATTTTTGACATAATGAATGAAGGGAAAATATTTCTTGTAAATGTTTCAAAAGGACGTATTGGTGAAGATAACTCTGCGCTCTTGGGAGGTATGATTATTACCAAAATTCAACTTGCTGCCATGGAGCGTGTTCGTATCCCTGAAGAAGAAAGAAAAGATTTTTATTTATATGTCGACGAATTCCAAAACTTCGTTACAGATTCATTTGCAAGTATTTTGTCTGAAGCTAGAAAATACAGATTAAACCTTACTGTTGCTCACCAATATACTGCGCAACTTGTTTCAGACAAAAGTTCTGCAGTTCGTGATGCAGTATTTGGAAACGTAGGTACGATGATAATCTTTCGTTGCGGGGCTGATGATGCAGAATTTTTGGAAAAAGAATTTGATCCTGAATTTACTCCACAGGATATTGTGAGTTTACCAAACTACAAAATTTACTTGAAACTTATGATAGATGGCATAACTTCACGTCCTTTTTCCGCTAAAACAATGCCTCCAATGGTAAAGGGTGATCCAAAAGTAGAAGAAGAAGTTATTAGGTCTTCTCGTGCTTTATATTGTAAATCAAAAGAGGTTGTTGAACGAGAAATAAATAATTGGAGTGGCATGTCACTAGGTAACGACATGGAGGCAGGTGGGGTAGAGAAATTCCCTGCGGTATGTTCTATTTGTAAAAAAGAAACTACTGTTCCATTTAAGCCAGAACCAGGCAGATCTGTTTATTGTAAGGATTGTATTGCAAAATTAAAATCTGGAGAATTAAAACCAGTTAAGGGATCAATAAATCAAATTAAATATGATGAGTCTAAGTTTTATAAACCATTATCTGATTTAGGTATTGAATTTGAACAAAAAGGTAATGTCTCAACTGAAAGTTTTGAAGAAAAAAGACCCGTTATTTCCCATTCCCATGATAAGCTCGAAATTAAAACTACGCCAGGAATTTTTTCTGCAATAAAAAAAGTGTTTAATAAAAATCCCTTACCAATGAATCAGAAGCCATGGGTAAAACAAAATCAGACATCAATCAAAAATCAATTTCAAAGACCAAAACCTGTACGTCCAGCAAGCGGGGAGAATTTGGCCTTAAAAGAAATTTTAAATAAAACTCTTTCTGAGAACAAAGTTTTTCCTACTCGAAATGATCGAGTAGATGGAGAAGTAAAACCAATAGAAAGACCAACTCCTCCGCCAATTTCTCTCAATGAACTTAGGACACCAATTCCTACTTCTTCACCATTGAAAGATAAATCTGCAAGTCAGAATGATATGAATAAATTAAAAAGCTTTATTCAGGAATCAGCAACGATTAAGGAAACAAAAAAAATCGAGGTACCCAAAGAAGAAATCTTAGAGAAAAAAATTGAAGATAAAATGGAAGTTTTAAGAGAAGTAGAAACACCTGAAATACCATTACCCAATGAAGCAGATATTGATATAGATAAAATTGTTTTACCAAAAGAAATTTCAGTCCAGAATCAATCAAATGCTCAAGTTAATAAACCTCCTTCAAACCAGAACACAGTTCGAGAAGTTCCTGAAGACATTTTAAGAAAAATTCTAGAATAAAATGCAAAGTGAAATTAAAATATGTCAGAATTGCCAGATTCAATTTACGATAGATCAAGATGATTTTGGATTTTATCAAAAAATGAAAGTACCACCACCTACTTGGTGTTCTCATTGTAGATTTATACGAAAATTAACTTTTACAAACGAAAGGTCTCTATATAAAAGGAATTGCGATAATTGCAAAAAATCAATAATATCTATATACCATCCAGATATTATATACCCTGTTTTTTGTGTGAAATGTCACATAGGAGATTCTTGGGATGCTAGAGATTACGAAAGAGAATATAATTTTTCTGAAACTTTTTTTGAACAACTGAAAGGTTTAAAATACAAAGTTCCTCATAGATCACTTGATCAAAATGAGAGAAATGGGGAAGGGTGTGAATATGCCAATTTTTGTTATAGTAGTAAAAATATTTATTTATCTTTTAATGTTACAGGAAACTCTGAAAATATAAAATATTCAAAATGTTTTTTGAGACAGAACAAAAATTGTGTTGATTGTTTAATTATTTTTAAAAATGAAAGAGTGTATGAGGTAGTACGCGGGGTACAGAATTTCAACTGTTCCTTTTTAGTTGAGAGTGATCAATGTATTGATTCACATTTTCTTTATGACTGTACAAATTGTCAAAATTGCTGTTTATCTTCGAATATTAGAAATAAAAGTTTTGTATTTAAAAACAAACAACTCTCGAGAGAGGAATATAAAAAAGCCCTAGAAGAGCTCAAGCTTGGCACTTATCGAGGGCAAGTTGAAGCAAGAAACGCTTTTAAAGATATTGCAAAAAATGCGATAACAAAATATGCACATATAAAAAATGCAGTAAATTGTTCGGGAGACCTAATAGAGAATTCAAAAAATTGTCTATATAGTTATGGGGTAATGGATGCTGAAAATATGAAGAACGTATTTTTTGGAATTAATATATCAAAAGACTGCCAAGATACTATTTTTACAGGAAAGGTTGAAGAATGTTATGAATTTACCCTTGGTGGAAGAGGAGGCAATAGAATAGTTTTTTCTTTTAGTTGTGGAGGAGGATGCAAAAATTTGTTTTACTGCGACGGTTGTGGCGGATGTTCTGATTGTTTTGGATGTGTGGGTTTAAAAAAGAAACAATATTGTATTCTCAATAAACAATACAAAAAAGAAGAATATTTTGAAATGATTGAAAAAATTAAAAAACACATGGACGATATGCCTTATATTGATAAGGTTGGTAGAGTATATAAATATGGAGAATATTTTCCATCAGAACTTTCTCCTTTTGCTTACAATGAAACTATTGCATACGAAGAAGAACCATTAACAAAAGAAGAAGTTCAAAAAAGAGGGTATCAATGGTTAGATAAAGAACAAAAAATTTATGATACTGCCATAGATTCTATTGAAATGTCTGATGATATCAAAGATATTGATGAGAGTATTTGTGGGCAAGTGATTTCTTGTCAAAATAAAGGGAAAATTGAAACCGGGTGTACTTACGGATTCAAAATATTGCCTGACGAACTTGTTTTTTATAAACAAATGAATTTACCAGTACCTAGATATTGTCCAAATTGTAGATATTATGAAAGATCGAAATGGACTAATCCTTTTAAATTTTACAATAGGCAGTGTATGTGTAAACTCGAGAATCATGGCCATAGTGGTAAATGTGAAATAGAATTTGAGACGATGTATTCGCCAGATAGACCAGAGACTATTTATTGTAAAGACTGCTATCAAAAAGAAGTGTATTAAAAAATGAAATCCGAAACAAAAAATTGTGAGCATTGTGGCAAAGATTTCTTAATTACAGAAGGAGAATTAAACATGTATAAAAAAGTTGGTATTGAATTGCCAACGATATGTTTTTTTTGTCGTGCAAAAATCCATTTGTCTTTTTGGTACTTTGGTAAGTTTCGCAAGGGGGAATCTGATTTATCAGGGGAGAGCTTGATTACTGTACTTCCAGAGAATAGTAGATATCCAATTTATACACTTAATGAATGGCACTCCGATAAGTGGGATGCGATGGATTATGCGATGGATTATGATGAAAATGAACCTTTTTTTGAGCAACTTAAGAAATTGCAGGAAAAAGTTCCGCATCCTCATCAAGGTGGGGTAAAGAATACTGAATGCGATTGGTGTGATGATGTATGGAGTTGTAAAAATTCATATCTTTCTCGTTCAATGGTTAATTGTGAAGATCTGATGTACTCTTACAGAAACATTGGAGTCAAAAATTCTATTGATTTAACAGTCTGTTTTAATTGCGAGAAATGTTTCGACTCTTCTGAATGTCATCATTCTTATAAAACTTTTTATTCCAAACATTCTCGCGATTGTGTAGATTCGTATTTTTTATATGATTGTCGAAATTGTCAGAATTGTTTTATGTGTTGGAATTTGCGTGGTAAATCATATTGCATTTTGAATACTCAGTATGAAAAAGAAGAATATGAGAAAAAGTTGAAAGAATTTAAATTAGGATCATATCAATCTATTCAAAATCATAAGAAACATTTTGAAGAAATAATTCAAAATGAAATAGTTCACAGACCAAACTTTAATCTCAAGATATATAATTCAACTGGAGATTATTTATTGGATTGTAAAAATTGTAATAATTGCAATACTATATCAGAGTCAGAAGATTGTTATAGTTGTGTTCGTAATGGGTGGTTAAAATCAGATATTGATGTTTGTGGCAGTATGCATTTAGAACTTTCTGGTAATTGTAGTGCTTGCCAACCAAGCGGATATTGCCTTAAATATTCCAGTTGGTCTTCTTCTCGATATTCTGAATATGTAGACATTTGCCTTGAATGTGAATATTGTTTTGGTTGTGTTGGCCTAAAAAAGAAAAGATATTGTATTTTAAATAAACAATATGAAAAGATTGAGTATGAAAAACTTCGTGACAAAATTGTTTCTGATATGAAAAAGAGAGAGGAATATGGAAAGTTTTTACCATATGCAATGTCTGCTGGGCCATTTAATTTTTCGACAAGCATTATTTATTTTCCAGAAACAAAAAAAGAAGACATTATAAAGCTCGGTGGGTATTGGGAAGACTTAAAAGAGAGCAATATTGAAGGACTTGATACAAAAGATTTACCTGATGATATAGAAGATGTTCCAGACAACATAATCACTCAGGCGCTTGTTTGTCCGGAGACTGGTTGGCGTTTTAATATTGCCGAGAATGAGCTTGCTTTTTATAAGCAAAATAATATTCCCTTACCGAGATATCATTTTGATGTAAGAATTAAAAATAATATGAAATATCTTGCGGTGCTTCAATCTTATCCTTATAAATGTTTTTATTGCCAAAAAGATATTGATGCATATTATTCACCAGAATGGGGTTATAAAAAAATCGCCTGCGAGGAATGTTATAAGCAAAATATAAATTAATGAAACCAGAAATTAAAAACTGTCAGAACTGTAAAAAAGATTTCACTATTGAAATAGAGGATTTTAACTTTTATGAAAAAATAAAAGTTCCACCACCGACTTTTTGTCCGGAGTGTCGGCTCATTAGACGATTTATTTGGAGGAATGAAAGAAATTTCTACAAACGTCAGTGCGATCTTTGTAAAAAAAGCATCATCAGCGCTATTTCTTTAGATGATAAAGCCCCAGTATATTGTCATGATTGCTGGTGGGGAGATAGTTGGGACGCAATCACGTACGGCAGGGATTATGATTTTTCAAGGTCGTTTTTTGAACAATATAAAGAATTAATAGAAAACGTTCCCACTCTTAATTTATGGGGTTTCAATAATATTGAGGCCGATTATTCGAATCATAGTGCTTATTCGAAGAACATATATCTTTCAATTGCGGTAAGATGCGAGAATGTTTTTTATTCTCAAATAATGGAGCGTAGCAAAGATTGCGTTGATTGCTATTGGACGACTGATTCTGAGTTGTGTTATCAAAATTTAAATACTACAAAATGCTACAAATCTTCTTACTTGGTGAATTGTAGAGAATGTAGTGATTCAAATTTTTTATTTGATTGTGTAAACTGCACAGATTGTTTTATGTGTTCTAATTTACGTTATAAAAGTTTTTGCATAAGGAATAAACAATATAAAAGAGAAGAATATTTAGAAAAAATTAAAAGTTATAAAATCGATTCATATAAATCACAGAAGTTATTTAAAGAAGAATTTGATGAATTATTTAAAAAATCCATTCATAAATTTGCGAATATAATTAAATGTACCAACGTGACTGGAGACAATATGTCTAACTCCAAAAATGCTCACTGGTGTTTCAATGGTGAAGGGGAGGATATAAAATATTGCTGGCGCGGAACTGAGGGGATAGAGACCAGCTATGATATATCAGGTGGTTTGAAAAATGAATTAATCTATGAAGCTTCAATCGTGGGAGATAGCTCCTATCAAACTAAATTTTATACTCAATCAAAAAATAATCGATATTGTAATTTTGTTTATTCTTGCCCGAATTCCTCAAATTTATTTGGTTGTGTTTCCTTTAAATCTAAACAATATTGTATTTTGAATAAACAATATACAAAAGAAGAATATGAAGATCTAGTGCCTAAGATAATCAAGCACATGTCTGATATACCCTATACAGACAAAAAAGGAAGAATATACAAGTATGGAGAATTTTTTCCACCAGAATTAAGTCCATTTTATTATAACGAAACTGTGGCACAAGAGTACTTTCCTTTAACGAAAGTTGAAGCATTAGAAAAAGGATACAAATGGAAAGAGAGGGAAGAGAGAAACTACCAGATAGATATAAAAAGTGAAAATATTTTGGATGATATTATAAGTATAGATGAATCAATTATTGGTAAAGTGATTGAATGCGAACACAAAGGAAAATGCTATGAACAATGTACTGAAGCCTTTAAAATCACTCCAGATGAATTTAAGTTTTACAAAAGAATGAATTTACCAGTTCCGCATCTTTGCCCAAATTGTAGGCATTATCAAAGAATAAAACAACGCAATCCTTTGAAGCTATGGCATCGAAGATGTATGAAAGAGGGATGTACTAATGAGTTTGAGACTTCTTATGCGCCAGACAGACCAGAAATTGTTTATTGTGAACGTTGTTATCAGCAAGCTGTCTACTAATTTTTCTTTTATTTTCACGTATTTTTTGCTAGTATGAGTAAGCAATGGACTTAAAGCACATCCGAAACTTTTCAATTATAGCCCACATTGATCACGGCAAGAGTACTTTAGCTGATCGAATGTTAGAAATTACGCACACTATTGAGGCGCGTAAAATGCGTGCCCAAGTGCTTGATTCCATGGAGCTTGAAAGGGAGCGTGGGATAACTATAAAAATGCAACCTGTGCGCATGGAATACACTTTAAACGAGCAAAAATACGTTTTAAACCTAATTGATACGCCTGGACACATAGACTTTAGTTATGAAGTTTCCCGGGCTTTAAAGGCCGTAGAAGGCTCTATTTTACTTGTTGATGCGACTCAAGGAGTACAGGCTCAAACCTTGACTACCCTG
Source organism: uncultured bacterium (assembly GCA_903907175.1). GTDB lineage: Bacteria > Patescibacteriota > Minisyncoccia > Phycocordibacterales > UBA9973 > UBA9973. The sequence continues at coordinate 4,114 of CAIVNB010000050.1, read as the reverse complement.
GGATTAGCACGAGAAAGTGGCTTGGTAATAATACCTGTTTTATCAAAAATAGATTCACCACTTGCAAGAGTTGATGAAGTAAAAATGGAAGTTGCAGTGCTTCTTGATATTGACCCTGATGATGTGCTCGAGGTTTCTGGCAAGACTGGGCAAGGGGTAGATAAATTACTTTCTGAAGTCATAAAAAGGATTTCACCACCAAAAAGAAATATGGAGACAGATGGACAAAAGCACTATGAAGAAAAAGATAGTGTTCGGGCTCTAGTTTTTGATTTTAAATATGACAATCATCGTGGAGTGATAGTTTATGTTCGAGTATTTGATGGGCATCTTAAAAAAGGAGATTCACTTTTATTCTCTGTCTCAGGCGAAAAATTTATTGCACTTGAGGTTGGAATATTTTCGCCTGAAGAAAATCCAAAAAGTTCTATTGATGCTGGAGAAATTGGGTACATCGTTACAGGAATCAAAAGGCCTGGTATTGCATCTGTTGGAGATACGATAACACTCAGCAAAAAACCATTAGAAGCACTTCCAGGATATATGAATCCGAAACCAGTTGTATGGGCATCTGTTTACCCAGAAGATGCTGATAATTTTTCTGATTTAAAATTAGCCCTGGGGCGACTTCGATTGTCTGATTCAGCATTTTCTTACGAAGAAGAATCTTCAGGAACACTTGGAAAAGGTTTTCGTTGTGGTTTTCTTGGCATGCTTCATTTAGAAATCATTACTGAGCGGTTAAAAAGAGAATTCGGACTTGAGCTAGTTGTGACGATGCCATCGATTACTTATAAAGTTCTTTTGAAAAATGGAAAAGAAGAAATGGTTTATTCGCCACATTTTTTCCCGGAAGATGGGCAAGTTGTAAAAGTTTATGAGCCGTGGGTAAAAGTTAAAATAATTACTCCCGATTCATATGCAAGTGTACTTATGCCATTTCTTTTTGATCATGAAGCGATAGTACACACTACGGAAAATTTTGGAGATAATCGTTCAGCGATAAGTTTAGAAATGCCACTTCGAGAGTTAATGCGTAATTTTTTTGATGATTTAAAAAGCATTACCTCAGGATATGGCTCTATCTCTTATGAAATAGGAGAGTATAAAGTTGCTGATGTAGTGAAACTTGATATTGTTGTCGCTGATGAACCGATGGTGGCATTTTGTCGAATTGTTTCTCGCAAAAGAATTGAAGAAGAGGCAAGAACTCAAGTAGAACGTTTAAAAAGCATCATACCTCGTCAGCAGTTTCCCTTTAAGATTCAGGGTAAAGCACTTGGAAGGATAATTGCGTCAGAATCTGTGTCTGCATTTCGAAAAGACGTTTTGATGCACGGCTCTAAGGTTGTAGGAGGAGGGGATGTAAGTCGCAAAAAGAAACTCTTGGAAAAACAAAAGAAAGGTAAAGCTCGCATGAAAGAAAACGCTAAAGTAAACATCACTCAAGATGTATTCTTGAAAATGATGCGTGCGAAAGATTAAGAGATTATTTGATGTTAAATATTGGAGAGTACAGCAAGATCATACTGACAATAATTAGTACTACCAAGACAGACCATATAACTTGTATTTTCTTTTTGTGCTTTTTATCGAAAATCATATTACAATAGTATCATATTATGCGAAATTTTCAAGAAAAAAATAAATTTAAAGACTTTATGCGTTCCAAGCCAGTTTTGGTGTTACTTGCTATTATTGTGATTGCCTTTTTGTGGAATATAATTGGTCTTACTGGAAAATTGCAAGAAACATATAAGAATAAAAAAATAGAGCAGGAAAAGATTTCTGATTTAGAGGCTAGAAAAGAAAAGCTTTCTTCTGATATTCTAAAATTAGGAACAGACAAAGGAAAAGAAGAAGTGATTCGTGAAAATTTTGGAATGGTAAAAGAAGGAGAGCAAGTAATGGTGATAATTGATGACAAGAATCAACCTGAAACTCCAAAGGAAACAGGGGAAAAAGGTATTTTTTCATTTTTAAAAAATCTTTTTAAATAAAAATAAAATGTATATTAAGGTAGTAGCTAAAACGGGAATGAAAAAAGAAAGTATTTTTAAAAAATCTGAAGATCATTTTCTTATTTCCGTGAAAGAAAAAGCAAAAAACAATATGGCAAATAAAAAGATTATTGAGATATTAGCTATATATTTTAAGGTTCCAAAAGGGAAAATAAGAATAGTAAATGGCCATCATCATCCGCACAAACTCTTGGTTGTAGATGAAAAAGCATGATATAATAGTGTTATGAAAATAACATTTTTTGAAGTTCCAGAAAAGGAACAACCTATTTTTTTAAAAGCTTTTGATGGTGTAGAGGTTTTTTGTTTTGAGAATAAATTAAAAGAAGAAACTGCATATTTAGCAAAAGATTCTGATATCGTCTCAGTTTTCGTAGGTTCTTTGGTGGACAAAAGCGTGGTAGATACAATACCTAATTTAAAATTCATAGCTACACGCTCTACTGGTTTTGATCATATTGATAGAGAATATTGCGCATCAAAAGGTATACAAGTATCAAATGTTCCAGCTTATGGTTCAAGAACTGTGGCTGAGTTTGCTTTTGCATTATTGCTTTCTTTGACTCGGAAAATTTTTGGAGCTGCTCGCCAATTAAAAGAGCAAGGAGAATTTTCAATTTTTGGTTTTGAAGGAATGGATTTAAATGAAAAGATTATCGGTGTTATAGGCACTGGTAAAATAGGCAAGAATGTAATAAGGATTGCTAAGGGTTTTAATATGAAAGTAATAGCGTATGATTTGTATCCAGACGTAAATTTTGCGAAAGAATTAGATTTTGAATATAAAAGTTTACAAGAAGTTCTTACACAATCTGATGTTATTACTTTGCATGCCCCTTATACTAAAGACAACCATCACCTCATAAATAAAGAAAACATTGCCACAATGAAAAAGGGTGTCTATTTAATAAATACAGCTCGAGGAGAATTAATTGACACAGACGCTCTTATTTGGGGATTGAATGAAAAGATTATAGGAGGACTGGGGCTTGATGTAATGGAAGGAGAACGAGAATTAAAAGAGGAAGTTGAAATACTTGCATCGAAAAGTAAAAGTGAAAATGTAAAAGATTACAAAACTCTTTTAGAAGACCGTGTTCTTATTGAAATGCCAAATGTAATTATCACTCCGCATATCGCATTTGATTCCAAAGAAGCGGAAGGAGAAATAATTAAAACAACAGTAGAAAATATAAAAGGATTTATTTCAGGAACAACTCAAAATTTAGTTAAATAATCAACTTTTCCCAAAATTATCACAAGGCATCCTGTCTTTTCCTATTTTGATTTTTAGCACTGGTCCACTAATTGGTGATTTTAGATCAGGTAAATAAAGTTTATATGCAATAATAAATTTATTTGTATATCGTTTTGCTTCTTCTTCTGTCATTCCTGATTTCCCAGATTTTTTCATATTTTCTTCTGCTTCAACCCTCCAATCCATTACATAATTTATCTCTTCAGGTATTAAGAAAATAAAAGCATCAATATATTTATACCAAGTATAATATTCATTTAATTTTTGATTAATTAAATTTAAATTTGGATCTTCGATATTTGTTTTTGGGGTAAAACCAAGCATCCATCCTTCGAGTATGATTATATCAACTGGGGTTTCAATAGTTTTCCAATCTTCTTCTTTTACCCTGTCTCCTTTACCATTATATAAAGATTTATCGTAACTTGGGACTTTTGTTTTTCCATTAGAAGTAGTGAGTTCAAGTAAAGTTTTTTCTCCCAATTTTATGTCATGGGTTCCAGGGTATCCACGTTCTTCCAGGTAAGGATTACCCGTTTTTGAAAGTTCAATCTGTTCTTTCCTTGTTAAGTAAAAATCATCGATTGAAACGGTAACTGCATTTAAATTAATTTCTGCAAACTTTTTTATCAGATAAGAGCATATGGTTGTTTTTCCTACTCCTTGAGTTCCTTGCATTCCGACCACGAAGGTTTTTTTGTTGGAATTTAATTTCCATTTATAGATTTCATTAAAAAGTGGTGAATATAATTTTTTTATTCTGTCTTCCATTTTTTTAAATAATTACTTACAAAAAGAAAGAAATAATAATAGGTGCAATTATAAATGAAAAAAT
>CAIVNB010000049.1 GCA_903907175.1 uncultured bacterium | reverse complement strand
GCAAAAGAAATGGACCGCCGTTATGATATCCTCGAAGCTGAGTCAGTACAAAATATAGAGTCATATCACAACAATGTCTTTGGCAAAGGAGCAAAGAAAATGAAGAAAAATGCAGATGGGACAGAGACAGAAATCATTGCAGATCGTTTGCCATATATTGTGATAATGATAGATGAACTTGCAGATATTATGAGTGCATATCCAAGAGAGCTCGAATCTGCAATAGTACGACTTGCTCAAATGTCTCGAGCTGTCGGTATCCACCTCGTCCTCTCAACCCAGCGCCCTGAAGTAAACGTCATCACAGGATTGATTAAAGCAAACATACCAGCACGTATCGCACTTAAAGTTTCGTCACAAATAGATTCACGTACAATACTCGATGCAGGAGGAGCAGAAAAATTGCTTGGTGCTGGTGATATGCTCTATTCTTCGGGAGATGCTCAGCCAGAACGTTTGCAATCGGCTTATGTCTCAGAAAGTGAAGTTAAAAAAGTTGTAAAATATCTTGCTGACGCATATAAAGATGAAGTGCTCGAAGAAATATCTATCTCTAGTGGCTCCATATCTGCCGACAAATCAATTTTCGAAAGTGTGCTTGATGATGAAAAAGAAGAGGAAGAAGATGAACTTTATGAAGACGCACGTGAATGCATAATACAAGCAGGCAAAGGATCGACTTCATATTTGCAAAGAAAATTGGGCTTGGGATATGCAAGAGCTGCAAGACTTATGGATATGCTTGAAAGTCGAGGAGTGATAGGACCATCGGATGGTGCAAAACCAAGAGAGGTGCTAGAAAAAATAAATAGAGACGAGAGTGGAAATAATATGATGTAAAGAAAAGATGCAAAAAGATGCGAAAAAAATATTAAAGATTACCCTTGTTTCTGTACTTTTTGTTTTTATTTTAATTTTCGGATTTTTCAATTCTAGAGATTTACTTTTTGGTGTTAAAATAAAAAATGTAAGTATCACAGACGGAATGAAAGTCACTAATAATGTAGTGAAAATCACCGGTGTCGCAAAACATGCAGTGAAATTGAGCTTAAATGGCAGAGAAATATCGATAGACCAGCAAGGAAATTTCGATGAAACGATTGCCCTTGCTTTGGGTTATAATGTAGTTAGTATCCGCGCCCAAGATAAATTTGGGCATGTAGATGAAAAAAATTATCAATTAATTTATTAGATTAATATTAAGCACTCAAGATATTATTAAAAATAGCACGGATGTTTTTTTACTAAAAAATTCCTCGTGCTCGCGCCAGTCGCGCTCCCAAGCCTATTTTTAACAACATCTTAATTGCTTTTAAAAACAAAATGCAAAAGAAAAAAGAAAAAAAGGAAGATAAGACGTTGGGCACATCAATGCTTGATGATACATTGAAAGCAATTCAAGCAAAATTCGGAGAAGGCTCAATAATAAAAATGGGAGACACTCCAAGAGTCGACTTAAATGTGATACCAACTGGATCACTTGGCCTTGATATGGCGCTCGGTGTTGGCGGTATCCCCCGAGGACGTATCATAGAAATATTTGGACCAGAGTCTTCAGGGAAGACTACTCTTGCTTCACATATCGTAGCCGAAGCGCAGAAGCTCGGTGGAGTTTGTGCATATATCGATGCTGAACATGCAATGGATCCTGAATATACCAAAAAACTTGGAGTAAAAATAAATGATTTATTAGTTTCTCAACCAGATACAGGTGAACAAGCATTAGAAATCGTAGAGAGCCTCGTTCGTACAGGAAAAATTGATGTAATAGTCATAGACTCAGTAGCGGCATTAACTCCAAAAGATGAAATAGAGGGTGATATGGGAGCATATCATGTAGGCAAACAAGCAAGACTAATGTCTCAAGCACTTAGAAAACTTACCGCAATCGTTTCAAAATCTAAGACTATTATTATCTTTATAAATCAAATCAGAATGCAAATCGGAGTAATGTTTGGAAATCCAGAAACTACTCCAGGAGGTAAGGCCTTGAAATTCTATACTTCTATTAGACTAGATATCAGAAAAATTGCTCAAATCAAAAAAGGTGAAGACGTTGTCGGAAGCCGTACTCGGGTAAAGGTGGTAAAAAATAAAGTTGCAGCACCATTTAAGCAAACTGAATTCGATATAATTTACAATGAAGGTATTTCTCGTGAAGGAGAAATCATTGCTCTAGGTGAGAAATTTAAAGTTATTGAAAAAACTGGAAATTCATACTCATATACACCAGAAAAAGAAGGTAGTGAAAAGATAAAGCTTGGTGTCGGCTATGATTCTACTCGTAAATTCTTGAAGGAAGAAGTAAATTCAAAAATCGCTAAAGAAATACTAAAAGAAATCAAAAAGAAATTTGCAGAAGAGGCGTAAATAACAAAAATCAAAATAAAAAAACAGCGAACAATTTGTCCGCTGTTTTTTTATTTTGATTTTAAAATTTTCTTAATTCTGGGCTAAGTTTTTCAATTTCATCTAATTTAGATGAAAGCATTTTAAGTTTTTCTCTAAAAGAAGCCGCTCTCTCAGGATTAAAATTTAAATTTTCACGCATAAACGTAGTAGAGTCATGAATATTTTTATCCTCAATAGCATTAACTCCTGTGTCTACGTACGCCTTAGTAAAACCATTTGAAACAGGAATATTGTGTAACAATCCATATTTAATACCATCTTCAATCTCCTTAGTAAGTTCCTGTACCTTTTTTTCTGCTTCGTTAAGTGGCCATAGTTCTGCCTCATTATCTTTGTTAACAATTGGTGCTCCTTCCATAAATTTAATTTTTTATTAACTATTAATTTTTAATACCCTAATAATACCCCCCCCCCGAGACTCTCTGTCAACCATTTACACATATCAGCGATAGCGTAAATGTGTATTTTTGTTTATTATTCTATTTTTTACTTTCGTAACCTTTTGCTAATTTAAATGTTTTAAAACTATCCCCTATTTTGATTTCTTTCAGATAATCTAGGAATTCTTTAGGTAACGGTGATGGCCCTACCCAAACACTTTTTTGAATCATAATATACCCAAATTTTATCAAATGCCGTCGAAACCAATCCCGTTCTTTTTTCTTCGCTTCCGGTATATCATAAATCAAAAGTAAATTTTTCGGTGCATTTTCTGGAAATCGAGAAAAAAAGGAAATGTGATAAAAATTTCTCTTTCTGTTTTTCTTTTTTACCCGGTCACTTTTATTAAAATCACCAACTGGCAAACCAAGCAAATCAATTTTCATTCCTTTGTAATATGGAGACATCTCTAAATTATACTACCATTACACATATACGCTATCGCTGATATGTGTATAAACCACCTAACTCCTATTTTTATAGAAAAAATCTCAATTTTTATAAACTGTATTTATATAGTTTGATTTTATACATTTTTCTGATAATATGAAGACATTAAACATTAACCAAGAAAAACTATGGCTACTTTAGAATATAGCGAAATAAGAAGTGGAAAAATAATATTACATGATGATGAACCTTGTGAAGTCATTGACTCTCACGTAGCTCGCACTCAGCAACGAAAACCTCAAAACCAGGTCAAGCTCAGAAGTTTGATTTCCGGGAAGGTCTTCCCTGCCACCTATCACGTTTCAGATAAGGCCGACGAAGCGGATATTGAAAAAAGAGATGTTAAGTTTTTATTTCAAAATAAGGGAGAATATTGGTTTTGTAGTCCTGCCAATCCAGCAGATCGTTTCAAGCTTGATGAAAACCTACTCGGAAATACAGCCAAATTTTTAAAAGCCAACGAAACTGTATCAGCTTTAGTTTGGATCGATGATGAGGATGAAGAAAAAACTATTGGTCTCAAGCTTCCTGTTAAAATGGAATTCAAGGTCAAAGATGCTCCCCCTGCAGTACGAGGTGACACTTCAAAAGGTGGAGTAAAAGTAATTACTTTAGAAAATGGATCAACACTAACTGCTCCAATGTTCATAAATGAAGGAGATGTTATCCGAGTAAATACTGAGACTGGAGAATACGTTGAAAGAGCATAACTTTACTTAGTAGGATATTTATTAAAAAGAGCCCAGATATTTTTTTGCTAAAAAATTCCTCAGGACTCACGCCGTCGCGCTCCGTAGCCTCTTTTTAACAAACATCCTACATGCATACAACTAAAAAATCCCCGTAAGGGGATTTTTTAGTTGTAGGTTTAGGTTTATTTTGCTACGAATGGAAGGAGGCCCATAAAGCGAGCGTGCTTTACAGCTGCTGCAAGTTGACGTTGATTCTTGGAAGTAACACCAGTCCTCTTGTGGCTCATGATTTTACCATTAGGATTTAAGAATTTCTTTAGAATTGTTACATCCTTGTAGTCTATGTGTTTTATATTGTTTGCTGAAAAATAATCTTGTTTCATGTGTTTAGGCTTTAGGCATTAGGCTCTAGGCTTTAGCATTTGAATCTTGCTAGCGCCTAAGGCCTAGGGCCTAGTTAGCTATTAATTTAAAATGGAATATCTTCTGGATTAATGTCTTCCTCAGGATATTCTATTGAATCTAATTCCTCACCTTTCTGCTCTGCAACCTTAGGAGCCGGAGCACCGCCCGTGGCGCCTGTACCTCTAGGACCAAATTGGGTACGATCTGCAATGATTTCTGTACGATACTTTTTCTCTCCGCTTGTCTTGTCATCCCAACTTCTTGTCTGCATTCTTCCTTCTACTAATATTGAACTTCCCTTCTTCATGTATTGTGCAACTGTTTCTGCTTGTCTTCCAAACACTACAACATTGTGATAATCAGCAGCTTCTTGTCTTGCACCATTCTTGTCTTTCCAAACACGATTTGTAGCTAATGAAAATGAACAAACTTTTATTCCTGACGGAAGAGACCTTAATTCTGGATCACGGGTAAGATTACCTATAACGATTGCTTTATTTAAATACATATTATTTATTTCTTAATTATTTATTAATTGATAATAATATTTACGCCGCAACCATCGCATCTATTTCTTTGTCTATCTCTTCTTTATTTATTGGAACAACTTCTTCAGATTCATTACTTTTAGTCATTGGAGTTCTCTTGCGAGAAATATCTTTATGTACAAATCTTTTAGCTGCAATAGTATTTTCTTTTACTGTCTTTAATATCAAAAATCTAATAACATTCGCATCTAAGTCTAATTTCTTTTTTAAATCTAATATTTTGTCGGCACTCATGTAGAACTTCATCCAACCAAAATATGCTGTATTGTATTTATTTCTAACATTCTGAACTGTTTTCTGCATTGTATAAGCGAGATTTATCATAACTGGCATTTCATCTGAAATCATAACGCCTCCAAATGAAGAAACAAGTTCTTTCAAATTGCCATAAATGGTAGGTACGTCTTCTTCGGTGATACTTGGCACTAATAGGTACCCCAATTCATACACCTTAGAATCTCCACTTTCTGTTTCGGGGAGAATTGCTATATCTTTATCATTGTTTTCATTTTCTTGCATAGGTTTCATATTACCAAAAGACCTTTAAAAAGTAAACCCCCACACTTAAATATAAAAAATATCTCCCCTAAACACCTTTAAACATATCACAGTATTAAGTGTGGGGGTGAAGCGTTAGTAAAAATTGAGATTTTATAATGAATTTAATTCAATAGAAAATTCTGAGCCCTTCCCTTGTCCTTCTGATTCTGCCAAAACTTTTCCGCCATGTGCTTCAACTATCAATTTGACCGTGAAAAGACCATAGCCAGTACTATCAACATTTACACTTACAGAATTCTTGCCCCTACCTCCTTCTGTAAACAAATTCTTTTTGTCTTCTTCTGTTATACCAACGCCAGTATCTTTCACGAAGTATAGTACTTTGCCATTCTCTTTCTTTAAGCCAATTTTTACTGTCCCCTCTTTTGTATACCTAATAGCATTTTCAATCAAATTATTTACAACTTCTTTCAACCAAAAACTGTCACCACTTATCATGCAATCTTCATTTGTAATTTCTGTTTCTACTTTAAGTCCTTTTTTCTCTGCCCAATCTCTTTTTTCTTCTACTGTCTTTACAATCATATCTTTTATATCTACTGGCTTCATTTCGTATTTAACAGTACCCTTCTGAAGATTGGAAGCATTCAAAATCAAATCCACCGTGTCTACTCCCGTTTGGTCTGACTCTAGTCCAAACTCTGCCACTTTTTTAAGCTCAGGTGATATTAACCCAAAGCTTCCTTCTAATATTTCTGAGAAAATATATTTTGTATGAGTAAATGAGCCTTTGACCTTGTGAGTAATAAGGTGAACCAAGCTCTCCCTCTGTTGAATAAGTTTTTGCAAATCAATATTTAGTTTCGCCAATTCTTCTTTTTGTTCTATTTCTACCTTAACAGACCTAACAAGAACCTGCCCAAAAATAATAGTCGCAATAAAAGTGATGCCAGTTAAAATATAGTTCATTGTCACCTTTATAAAAAAGAACTGTGAACCAATAAGTATCGCAAGCCCCCACACTAATACTTGAGTCGCAATAAGTTTTACATTAAAAGCTTTATATTTAACTATAATTAAAGTCAGAAATGCTATAAATACTGGCATACCAAATAAACCATATTGAGCTACAACCCAATTGTCAGTTAAACTTCCAATAATATTTCCGAAACTAAAGGCTAATAAGAAAGAAGTAATCCCGAAAAATAATAAAAGAATTTCTTTCTTGCGCTTTACTTCTTTTCTATAGGCAATAAAAGAAAGACCTGCAATTAATAAAATTATAGAAATTTCGACTATGTAGGTATAAAAAATAATAATGTTATTTTCAATAGCAAAACAATTATTTAAATCTACCCCCATTAGGCTAAAGTTAGTCGAATTTAAAATTATAAATGGAGAAACTTCAATAAAAAAACATAAATTTATCCAAAACTTTGGAAATTCATTCTTTAGATATATATATACAAAGTAAAAACAAAAAACAAAAACAAGAACTTCAAGCAACATCTGCAATGACCAAAAAAACATTGTAGTATCTGCCCTATTTGTTGCCCATAATATTAAATCAAAAAATGCCCAACCACTAAACATTAAAGAAATGCTTAGTAATAACTTGCCCAACCATGAATCTCTATTATTAAAAAAAATCAAAAACCCAAGCAATAAAGCAACAAAAATTGCAGGAAGATGTGAATAAAATAACAATTGAGGAATATTACTTGAAAAAATTAAAAACTTAGCTGGCTCCCAAGGACAAAATTGTTCCATAATTTATTTTAAGATTATCTTTACTTTTAAATTCTCATAACCACCACCATATTTATAACTGATTTTAATTTTAATATACTTTCCCTTTTTAACATTTATATCTTCTTCTAATGGAACAACTACGGGTGAATTTAAGGTTTCTGTATCTTTTATCTTATAATTGTCAGTAAGAAAACATACGCTGGATAAATAAATGCTATTGAAAGTACCATTCCTTTTTACTTTTATCTTTAAAATAACAGAAAAATCTTCATTATTGTGTTTTGAAAAATCAACAGAGCTAATCAAGACCCTGTCGGATAACATTTTTACTTTTTGATTTTGAGAAAGATTGTTCCATAAATGTTTTACCATTTTTATCAAAAAACCATAAATATTGAATCTTGTTTCTGCAAGTGCTAAATAAGTTTCTTGTAATTTAGGAATAAAAATAGTATTTTCATTTACAACTTTTTGTCTATGTAAATTATTTATAGCCTGAACTTGAAATTCATCAACCATGCCAGTGGTAAGCATCTCCATAACAACAACATCAAAATACAAATCTTTTGAAAATGTAAAAATTTTAGCATCTCCTCTTAAGAGGGTTATTTTATTCTTAAAATTATTATCTTTAAAATCTGCCAACGCAGTTTTTGCGACGTATTTATCAAACTCAAGTGCGTAGACTTTCTTTGCACCAGATCTTGCAGCAAAAAGAGCCATTATACCCGACCCTGTGCCAGCATCAAGTACCGTGTGTTCTGGTTTAACAATCTTTTTTATAGCTTTTTCAAAAGCCAAAGAACGTGGTTCATCTATTAAACATTGTCCTACTAAATCTATCGAACTAAAGGCTTTTTCATCTTTCATAAATTAAAAAATATTATAATAAAAGAATTTTATTAACTCAATACCTCCTCCAACTACAAAAACCCAATATAAGTTTATCAATAAAGAACTACTAATAAAAATCACCCAATCTCTAAACTTCATACCATCATATTGATAAATCCCTTTTCTTAAATAAGCAGTTACAACAAAAGCATTGGAAGTAAGGGAAAGAACTATAATTGTGAGAACAACTCCCTTGCCTCTAACAAAGCTAAATAATTTACCAACTATTCCATGTCTATTGTCTAGTTCCTTTATCGTCTCTAATGCTAACCAATCTTTTTTAAGCCAATCATAAAACTTCATTGTACCTAAATCGACTAACATAGATAAAATTACCACTATGATTGCACCCCTTAGTAATCCAAGGTAAATCAAAAAAAATGAAACGACAATATAATCGTATACCCATGTAAAAATATAATAAGAACCTATACCTGTAGTCCAAAGACCAAGACGTCGAAACCACATCTTTTTTTTAACTATGGGTCGAATAGCAATTGGTTCAATGTTTTCCATATTTTTTTATAATTAAATAGGTGCTTCCTCTGATACAGGAATAATCTCGTAATCCTTTGTGATATATGCTCTTCTGTAAGTCAAATATACCGAAACAATAATTAACAATAACAATACCACTAACAGAATTTTTGACTTTTTATCCATACATTCATTTTATCACGAGATTTTAACAAAAGCTAAGCGAAGCAACATGTAAGTTATATTTTAAAAAGCTTTTTAGCATTCTCTACTATTGCTCTCGCAACTTCTTCTTCGGGAAGATTTCTTATTAGAGCTATCTTTTTTACAATTTCAGAAACATAAAATGGTTCATTGCGTGTGCCTCTATGTGGCATTGGCGCTACATATGGAGAATCTGTGTCGGTCAATATCATCTCAAGTGGAATATTTTTTATTACTTCCTCATAATTACAACCCTTACCGTTTTTCCTCGGAGGATAAGTTATGGCCCCAGTAAAAGAAATGTAGAAACCAATTTTTATAAAGTCTTTTGCATTATCTAATGTTCCTTCAAAAAAATGAATCACCCCTCCAATCTTCGCATGCTGCCTCAATATTTCTAAAGTATCGGTGTAGGAATTACGACTTTTATCTTCACTACTATTTCTTACATGAATCATCAACGGTTTCCCAATTTCATTGGCAAGTTCAATTTGAGAAATAAGTGCTTCTTTTTGTTTTTCTATACTTCCCTCTTCCATGTGAAAATAATCGAGGCCACATTCACCTATCGCCACCACTTTTGGATCTTTTAAAAGTTCCCTATAAATATCTTTATCAAAAATTTCTCCGCGAGAAGTAAATTCTTTGCCCCCTTCTCCTAACTCTTCTTCGTCGTGAAAAGATTTGTCTGTATGTATGGGGTGAAGTCCTATGACTGCAAACACGCCTTCGTCATAGCGATGAGCCAACTTTATTGCAGAACGTGAAGTATCTATTTGGGTACCAACATTAAAAAACCAAGTGTCGTTGTCGAGTGCTCTACGAATGACAGCATCGTGATCTGCTTCAAAGACCTTAAAATTTACATGTGCATGTATATCAATATATTTTGGCATAATTTTTATTCTTTTCTCAAAAATAGTGGGGTGTTTGGCTTTTTATTTTCTCTAATCAGTTTTTTTAGTTTTACATTTGTCTCAGGCATTAAAGGATTTAACATTCGAGCAATCACATATAATTCTAAAACTAATTCTCTTATCATTTCTTTTCCTTTTTCCTCATCAATCTTTACAACTTTAAAGGGTTCAGATGTTTGGATTTTTTTATCAAGATTTTGTATTTTATCCCAAACATAGTCTGCTGCTTTTTTAAGATCAAATTCTTCATATATTTTAAAATATTCTGTAAAATCTGTTTTCTCCGGAATTTCCGGACACTTTTCTAAATATTTTTCAGAAAGTGTGAGAATGCGAGATGATAGATTCCCAAGTCCATTTGCAAGGCCTGAATTGTATGCGTCTTTGAATCTCTCCATAGTAAATGGACTATCTTCAAAACTACTTACTTCTCTTAGCAAGAAATACCTCAAGGCATCAGTACCGTACTCTTTTATGACGTCTCTTGGGTCAACTACATTACCAACGGTCTTGGACATTCTAACCCCTCCATCTGCTGTTATAAAGCCATTTACAACGATTTGGTGAGAATTTGGTAGCCCTGCAGCCATAAGCATAGCCTGCCACATAGCACTCTGAAAACGAGTATTGTCTTTGCCACAATATTGCGTAGGGTTGCCATTCACCCAATATTTCTCAAAGTTTTCTAAGTCCTTGGGCCATCCTAAAGTAGAAATATAATTTACCAATGCATCAAACCAAACATACATCACTTGCGTATCGTCCCCCGGCACAGATATCCCCCAAGGCATTTTTGATTTTAATCTAGAAATAGAAAAATCTTGTAACCCGCCTTTAACAAAATTCTTTATTTCATTTAAACGAAATTCTGGAACAACAAACTTTGGATTTTTCTCATAAAAATCTAAAAGCTTGTCTCCAAACTCACTATATTTGAAAAAATAATTTTCTTCATTTATTATTTTTAATTCTTTTCCAGGATGTGTCGGACACTCTCCATTTACAAGTTCTGAATCTGTCTTTTCGCTTTCGCAGCCAATACAATATTTAGCTTCATAAGTTTTTTTGTAAATAAAACCATTATCCCTAACTCTAATCCAAAATTCTTGGGCAGCGACTTCGTGACGGGCGTCTGTGGTACGAATAAAATGAATACCTTCACTTATCCCAAACATACGCAATTGTTCTTTGAAAATCTCATATCCTTGATCAACAAAATCTTGTGGAGATATTTTATTTTCTTCTGCTTTTTCAAATATTTTCAAACCATGTTCATCCGTTCCAGTATTAAAATATACATCAAGCCCAATAAGTTTTTTATATCGAGCTATAGTATCAGCACGTACAAATTCAAGCGCATGCCCCATATGAAGTGGTGCATTAACATATGGAAGAGTAGTGGTGATGTAGAAACTTTCTTTAGTCATTTTTTGTTCTAAGAGTAGTTTTATGTTTTTCAACGTCGTTCATTATTTCCATAAATAACAAGGCTCCTGGGATTGAAAGCAATAATCCCCAGAAACCACCCAACTCATATCCAACTAAAACAGCTAAGATAATAATCAAAGGGGAAAGACCAGTAACTTTTTTTATAATAAGTGGAGAAAATAGATAAACTTCAAATTGGTGAATTATAAGATATGCTCCAAGTACCATAAGGGCACTCGACATACCACCAGATAAATACGAGAATGATACAGCAGGCACAAGTGCAAGCAAGATACCATAAGGGATGAGCTCCATTAGGCCTGCAATAATAGCAAGAAGTAAGGCATATTGAATTCCCATAACAGCAAGCACTAAATAGGTCAGAATCGCAATCAAAATTCCCAAAAGCATTTGCCCCTTCATCCAAAGACCAATCTTTACTCTTGTTCTATCCCACAAATTAACTACATACTCTTCATATTTAAGTGGCAAAATTACTCGTAGAAAATTTTCTATACCTTTCTCTTGGATCGAAAGATAAAAAGAAATTATTACAATTAACACAACATTGAAGATGCTACCGAAAGCTACAGAAAGCGTCGTGAAAAAACCACTTGATAGATTATCAACAAATGCCTTGGAAGTTGAGAGTAACGTTGTCATAGACATGCCGTGAGACAAGTTGGCCACGATATCTTTTGCTCCAGAAAACGCTTCGTTGTTGAAATAATTTAAAAAGTCTATTCCAGGAGCATAATTTGAAATGAAGGAAGCAAAATTATAAATTTCTGTAATAAGTAGTGGCGCAAATAGATAAAAGAGCACGGCCAAAAAAGAAATCGAAATGACATACATAATCACAACAGCAAAAACCCTACCAATTTTTATTCTTTTGAAAGATGGTATTGCCGATTCCACAAATGAAGCTATCACAATGGAAGTCAAAATTACCAATATCAAATCTCGTAATTGCCAAAAGAGATAAACCGCAAATAAAACCAAAACCACCCGAATCATCGTGCCTGTAGAGATAGAAAGAAAATTTGTCTTATTTTCACCAAACATTTATATATAATAACACAAAAATTACAATACTAAAACTTCAATATTTTTGAGAATTTTGCTTTTTCTTTAAAGGGCCCGATAAGAGCTAGGTTTAGTTTATTGTCTTTAAAAATTTCATTCGCGAGTTTTTTTATGTCTTTTGCATTTACTTTTCTTAGTTCTTTTGCTTTTTCTTCCGCACTTTTAATTTCTTTTTTCAAAAGTTCCTGTCCTCCAAAAAAATTCGCAATATCGTCACTGGATTCTAGGGAAAGCTTCATATTCCCTATCAAGCACTCTTTTACTTTATTTAATTCCTCTTCGCTTACAAGATTTTCTTTTAATTTTTTACATTCTAGGAGACACGCTTCAATAACTTCATTTATTCTTTTGTTATCTACTCCAGCTGAAATTTGGAAAAACCCGTGATCGGTATAAACATCATTATAGGCACGAACATAATATCCTACTCCCATTTCCTCACGAAGTTTCTGAAAAAGCCTGGAACTCATTCCTCCTCCAAGCACTCCGCCCAAAAGAGTTAGTACAGCATTTTTTTTACTAAATAAATCATACGTTCGGACACCCAATACAAAGTGTGTTTGATCTGTCTTTTTAAATTTCACTAACACTTCCGGTTCCACTTGTTTTTCAACAACTTTTAATTTCTTAGATTTTTTACCAGAATTTATTTTGCCAAAAACTTTTTTTACTTCTCTTAACACTTCTTTCTCTGTCACCTGCCCTGACACTACTATGGTCGTCGCTTCTGGTAAATAGTGAGCTTTTTTATAAGTAACAAAATCATCTCGTTTCATATTTAAAATATTTTTTTTATCCCCTGAGATATTCCATCCTGCTGGCTGATCACCATACAGAAGCTCCATCATTAAATCCTGCACATGACGGTTTGGCATATCTTCATACATATTTATCTCTTCTATGATTACACCTTTTTCTTTTTGCATTTCAGTTTCCGGAAAAGTAGAATTCAAATAAATATCAGAAACAACATCAAAAATTTTCTTAAAATGTTTAGCATCAGATTTTGCATAATATCCAGTATATTCTTGGGCAGTAAAAGCATTGTATTGAGAACCAATAGCATCGAGCTCTTTTGATATATCTATTGCTTTTGGTCTTTTGGTCGTGCCTTTAAAACACATGTGCTCTAAAAAATGGGAGATTCCATTTATCTCTTTCGTCTCATATTTGGAACCTGCTTCAACGAGAACCAAAACTGTTACCGTAGGATTGTCTTTCATTGGAACAGTTATAACTCGTAAACCATTCTTTAAAACTTTTTTTATGTATTTCATAATTTTTATTTTAACTTATCTTTAAATTTTTTTAAGGTTATTAATACTCCAGGATGTAACGGTTTTGGAAGTTTGTTTATTTTAAACCAACCTATCTCGTCGAATTTATGTGGTTCATTATTTTTTATTTTTTTTCTATCAACTAAAACTAAAAAGTCATAAAAAATCCAATGGGTCTTTTTTCCTTTTTGTTTTCTGAAAACATCTTTATACCCAAGTATTTTACATGAAATTGGTTTAACTCCATATTCTTCTTTCACTTCTTTCAAGACAGTTTTTTCTAAGGTAAATCCGAAATCGACGGCGCCACCACCAAAATCCCATTTACCATGCTCGTCACGGCAATTTTTACTCCTTTTATTCATCAAATAGTTTCCTTTCCCATCGTGACAAATAAAGGAAACTCCTACTCCAATATAATCAATTCCCTTTTCCATACTAGATTCTTTCTTTTATATAATTTTTTAGTTCAGAAACTTTTACTCTTTCCTGCTCACCTGTATCACGATCACGAACAGTTACTGTATTATCTTCTAATGTATCAAAATCAACGACAATACAAAATGGTGTGCCTATCTCATCTTGTCTGCGATAACGTTTGCCGATGTTGCCATTATCGTCCCAAGCTACACGTCCAAATTCTGCTTTGAGCGGTGCATAAACCTTTATATTCGCATATTCTACAAGCTCAGGTTTATTTTTAAGAAGTGGCGAAACTGCACAAATAACGGGCGCAATATTTGGTTTTAATTTGAGATATGCTCTTATTTCCCCTTCTTTTTCTTCTTCGTGATAAGCCGAAAGTAATACTGCGAGAACTGCACGCCCAACGCCAAATGTCGGCTCTATCACATGAGGGACAATTTTTTCTCCCTTTTCTTCGTCAATATATTCAAGCTTGTGATTTTTTAAATCAAAATCAGTTCTATATGCAAGGCCGAAAAGTTCTTTTTGTCCAAATGGAAAATCAAATTCAAAATCGATTGTTCTCGATGAATAATGTGCTCTATCTCCATCTCCCACTTCAATTTCATGAACTTTTGCCATATCAATACCTACTTCTTCCATGAAATCCATCATCTCACCACGCCAGTATTCAAAATATTTTTCCCAATCTTCATTCCTTATAAAATATTCTATTTCCATTTGTTCAAATTCACGAACACGGAAAAGAAAATCGCGTGGAGTTATTTCATTTCGGAATGCCTTACCAATTTGTGCCATACCAAAAGGAAGTTTGGGATGAAAAGCATCTACTGTATTTTTAAAATTGACAAACATTCCTTGCGCCGTTTCTGGGCGTAAATATGAAACAGCTGAAGAATCTTCAGATGCTCCAATGCGTGTTTGAAACATCATGTTAAACTTTTGTGCTTCAACTAACTTACCTCCACAATTTTCACACTTTTCTTTATTTTCAATTTGATCTATACGAAAACGGGATTTGCATTTTTCACATTCCACCATCGGGTCTGCAAAATTCTCCACATGTCCAGCATTTTGCCAAACTTCTTGGCGCATCAAAATAGCAGCATCTATGCCATACATATCACGACGAGAATCTACGAACTTTTTCCACCAATATTGTTGTATGTTATTTTTTAAAGCAACACCAAAATGTCCCCAGTCCCATGTGCCTGCAAGACCACCATATATCTCAGATCCTGGAAAAACAAAACCACGCCTTTTACAAAGTGAGACTATTTTTTCCATTAAATCATTCTCTTTTTTATTTTTTTCCATTTTAATTTTATAACTTTATATTTTTTAACTTGTTCTTTCTACTCTACTACGATAGATCCGTTGCCAGGGAAAGATGGGTCATCGTTTAGTGCAGTATTCAAAGGTGCTTTACTTACTTTCACATCAACATTAGCAAAATCATCATGCCCCGTCAAAGTCGTGCCATTAATCAAAGTAGGAAGTGTTTTAACTTGAGAAAGCGATGGTAAAAATCCAATCTGGAAACTTACTTCTTTATCTGCTCCTGTTATACCTGTACCTTTTGGCAGCCCTCCAACATTCCAAATTATTTCTCTAGTAGAAGGATTGAAGTTTAAATCTTCAGATGGTGGAGATATCGGACCTATGAATCTAATCCAAGTAGGCAAAGAAGAACGAACTTCAACCCCAGAAACATTATTGGCAGTGTTTGAAAGAGTCCAGACTACAGTATAAGTGGTTTCACTTTCTGCTTTTGGTGGTATAGGTCCGGTATTCGTAAATGGTCCTGAATAATATAATGCTTTCGTTGATAGTCCAACATTAGAAATAATCCTAATAATTTTAGACTCAGAATTATCTAATTTTTTTATTTCATTGCCCTCAAGTGGTTGTTTGGCAGATATTGATACATCTATGTCTATAGTAGGATCAGAAAGCATGCCGTAAGAAGCTGAGAAAAGAGAAAGTGGAGACAAGGAAAAAACAACAGATCCTGCATCTCCTGGATTTACTTCCGCAAATTTATCTTGCGAATTCTTGTCCCAAATAATAGTATCAATGGAAGAATTATAATAACCCTGTTGTGAAGCTATTGTTTTACGATTTAGAGCATTGCCAGAAATTTTTGCTCGAATTTCTAAATCACTTATTTTTGTATCTAAATTATTTACCCAATTTATATTACCAAAAATAGTAGTGTTAGAGTCCGCAGCATATTCTCTTTGATAAACCCCGTTGATAACTAATTTTGCTTCGATAAATGGTTTCTTGATCAAAACTGTGTGCCCTAATGAATTAAAAACAATACCGATAATTGCTTTATCAGAATCACTTTGTGAACCACTAAATACATGAAAGGTTTTCTCTTCTCCGTCAAAAACATCAATCATTCTACCGTTAATCACAATATCTCGTTCTGCCCCAGGAGATAAATCTCCTAAGTTCCAGACATTATTTCCAAAAGAAGGAGCTGGGGTTGATGATTGAAACTGGAAACCCACAGGATAATCAACTCTTATAAGTATCTTTGATGCTACTTTGGTTGTGTTTAATATTGATTTTACATTCAAAACTACGTCTTGATTCGGGCTTATTTCTGTCGGAGCATTGATTGAAAGATCGATAGGCGCAGAACTAATAGAGACTTCATATGGTTTTTCCTTTACAAAAATAGCATTCGATCCTTCTACTCTATATTCAAGAGAAATTTTTATTGGACGGATGCTTCCTTGTTCTCCAAAAAGAACAACTTTAATATTTTCATTCTTAATTCCACCCGATGGGATACTCCCTAGTGACTGACGCAAGCGTTCAGTTTCTCCAGTTAAGTCACCAGAAGAACTTTTTGGATATTCAACCAGTAAATCAGCAAGCTCCAAGGCAGAATTGTTTTTATTTGTAATTTCTATTTGAAGAGGAAGCTCTTCCCCACCAGCCGTAAAGGTATTCCCTAAAACAGTAATGTCGATATTGTTATTTGAAACGGTGTTACCACCAGCTAGGAACATGTAAGCAGCATAAGCACTCGCTAAAACAAAAAAAATTATTGAGTAGATAAAAAATTTTTTAAACATGGATGTTTTTTTAAGAAACTCTTTTTGAAAGCCAAAACCTTCTTCTTTTTTCTCTTCCCATGAATCTGGAACATCTCTATTTATTTTATAAACAAAACTATTGTGATGTTCTCTCCTTGCTTCATAATTCTTATTATTAAGCTTCGTTTTCATGTCTTCTATTCTGTTTAATTTTTCTCTATCGTCCAACATTTTCGTATTATACCATATTATAGGTGTGTTTCATGAAGGGCCTTGTTGATTTCAGACAGGATTTTCATCCTACTACGACCTGCTTCAAATATTAAGTCTTCTTCAAATGGAGACTTCGTAATATTTTTTAACAATTCATTCCCCCCAATATATCCTAGGTTGTTTAAAATTCGCAAAACTATGATTACCTCAATGTTTTCTGATTCAGATTGTGATTTAGATTTTTCTAAGAAACGAAGCCCCATCAAAAGGTCATCAAATAAAATTTCATTCGGGTATTCTCCAGCAAGTAGTCTTTTTAAAAGTCTAGAGATATTTGAAAAAATTTCAAAAGAGATAGGATTTTTGGAAATATCTTCAAGCTCATTTGTTTTCGAAGCACTCGTAACTCGCCAAAAATCTTTACCTCGTATCAAATCAACTTTAATATAAGAAAAGTCTTGTAAGATAAAACGTAATTTTGAAGATATTTTTCTGACTCCCTGAGCAGAAGCATTTACTAACCCTAAATCACGAGTAAGAATGGAATAGTATTTCCCTGCTTCCCCATAATTTTTACTACTCAAAATTATTCCTTCTGTGTGATATATGTGGTGCATTCTATTTTAGATTATCATCTAGAAACTTTTTTAAACTTTCTAAATCCTTTTTATCATTATCATAATAATAAGTATTTATCCCAACAGATTGTGCACTTTTTACCGCACTAGGATCGTGTTCAAAATAAACTACTTCATTTTTGTCTAGATCAAATTTCTCTAACAATGTTTCGTAATATCTTGGGTCTATTTTTTCTGGATCGTGTTTCAAGGTAAAAAATTCATATGGCATTTTATCTAACCCGTACTTTTTTATCCCTTCATCGTTTGCACCTGTCAAAATTATTTTTTTATTTTGATATTTTTCAAGTAAATTAAACATCTCTTGGAAGATACCAAACTTCACGTCTTTTTCTATAATAAAACAGTAAACTGCATCAACCAAAATAGTTTTCATAACTATATTTTACCATATTTATAAAATTATTTTTGAATAGATATTTTAAACACAAGTTCACCAATGGTGATTTCTTCTCCCTCATTTGGTTCAAATTTTATGTCTTTTGCAAGTACTGTCTTTTTTATTTCAGCTTCAAACTTCTTTACCAATTCTCCTGCCTCCCTGTCTGTCTCTATTCCAAGAGAAATAATATCACTTGGAGTCAATCCATTCTTTTTGCGAATATCTTGTATCGCTCGCACAAGTTCTCTATAGTTGCCCTCTACTTTTAGTTCTTCTGTTAATTCAGTATTCAACACTACTCCATCTTCTATGTTTTTATCAATTACAATCATCTTAATATTCAATTCGTCTTCTATTATTTTTGTATAGTCTTTACTTAATCCATATTCTTTTATTTTCAATTCAGAAAGAGGCTGACGAACTCTTATCCCCACCTTTTGTCTTGCTTCCAAACCAAGAGAAACAATTCTTCTTGCTTCTGCCATATTTTTTATAACTTCTCCGTCTATTTCGTCAAATTTAGGCCACAATGCAAGATGTACACTTTCTTCGTCTGTATCACTTTTTAATTTCTGCCAAATATCTTCTGCCAAAAATGGAACAAACGGCGCCATTATTTTTGCAAGAGTTTTTAAAACAAAATACAAGGTTTGTCTTGTTTTTTCATCCCCATCTTTAATCCCATCTCTAGAACGACGTAAATACCAAGTAGACAAATCTTCAATAAACAACTCAATCGGCTTTGTGGCTTGGGCCATATCGTAACTCTCCATACCGTTTGTAACTTCCGCCATAAGTTCATTTAATCGAACAGAAATCCATTTATCTAAAATATTTTCATGTTTTAAAATATTTATATCCTCTTCATACCAACTCTTTTCTAACTTTGGATAAAGCTCATAAAAAGCCAGGACATTGTTTAGTCTGTTGATTATTTTATTTGAAATATCTTGAACTGCTTTTTCTGAAAAATTAATATCTTCTCCTTTCATTACGGGACAAGACATTAAATAAAAACGGAGTGCGTCAACACCGTATTTATTAAATAAAATCCATGGATCAGGAAAATTATTTTTTGATTTTGACATTTTTTGGCCATCTTCTGCCAAAATAGTACCTGTGGTAACAACATTCTTAAATGGTGCTTGGTTAAACAGGATGGAAGAGATAACATGAGTATAATAAAACCAAGTTCTGGTTTGGGCTATATATTCCGCCACAAAGCCCGATGGAAAATTATTTTTTTGCCAATCTTTATTCTCAAATGGAAAATGGTCTTGGGCAAAAGGCATCGAACCAGACTCAAACCAGCAGTCGATAACTTCTAAAATTCTTTTATATTCTTCTCCGTTTTCGTTAACAAGTATCGTAGCGTCAATATATGGACGATGTAAATCAAGTTCATAATTTTCATTATGTGGAAGTGGAATAAAATCTAATTCTTTTATTTCACCATTTTTAGGATAATTCTTTTTTAAGGCAATTGTTTCTTCTTTACCTAAAGAATTTGCTATAGCACTTGCCAGCCATACTGGATCTCCATGAGTAACAATTAGGATATTTTTATTTTTATGTTTTGATTCTAGCTCATATAAAAAATGGCCAATTCTTTTCCTAATGTCATTATGTGATTCTCCATTTGGAAATCTCACAGACAATCTTTCTACCTCACTTACTTCAGATCTTCTTTCGCATTCTGAAACAAGACGATCTTCATAGTCACCAAAATTTAATTCTCTTAATCTATCATCAAAAATAATATCTACTGATGAATTTAATTCTTTTTTAAACAAATTAGCTGTTTCTTTCGTTCTCATTATAGGAGAAGAAAATATATAATCAAAATTGACATCTTTAAAATTTTTAGCAGATTCTTTTATCTGTCCTTCCCCTTTGTCTGTCAAATGAAATTCTGCATTGATATTACAAGATACTCTATTCAAAACATTATTTTCAGACTCTCCGTGTCGTACCATAAAATATCTATTGCCAGATCTTTTAGTTTTTGATTTTAAATCATCCAGAGAATTTACAAACATCATTTTACCAGAATAAGATTTCCAAATAGGAAGCGGGCTCGCCCAGTAGCGATTGCGTGAAATGGTCCAGTCAGGAGCTGCTTCCATTGTATTTTTGAAACGTCCATCTTTTAAATGAGAAGGTACCCAATTCATAGATTCTGCATCTTTAAGTAAATTGGTTTTTACCTTCTGAATATTCACAAACCAAGATGGAAGTGCGTAGTAAAGAAGTGGCGTTTCGCAGCGATAACAATGTGGGTATGAGTGAATTATCTTTTCTTTGGCAAAAAGTTTTCCTTCTTTGGCTAAATGTTTAATTATTAAAACATCAGTTGACTGACCATCTTCTTTTGGTTTAACCTTTATGCCAACAAAATCAATAACGTCCTTCGTAAATGTACCATTTGGTTCAACGTGACGAATAAAAGGAATATTGTACTCTTTGGCAAGCCCCATATCTTCTTCACCAAAAGCGGGAGCTTCATGGGCGATGCCTGTGCCTTTATCTAACGTTACAAAATCTGCATGCCAAACTTTCCAAATATTCTTTTTGTTTGGCATATCAATATTTTTGTAATACGAAAAAACTGGTTCATAAGACATGCCAACAAGCTTTGACCCTTGTACTTCTTTTATAATTTCAGGATTTGTAAATTTATCTTTTAATGATTCATAGCGATCTTTTGCAAGAATTAAAATTTCCTTTCCTGTTGGGGAATCATTGGAAATATATAGATAAGCAATATCATTATTGACTGCTATAGCAGTATTTCCTGGCAATGTCCATGGAGTCGTAGTCCAGGCAAGTAGGTATGTATTGGCTTCACCAATTAATTTAAATTTCACATAGACAGAAATATCTGTAATATCTTTATAGCTATTGTCCATTGCAATCTCAGAATTTGCAATTGGCGTCTCGCAACGTGGGCAATACGCAAGCACTCGTACCCCCTCGTAAAGTAATTCTTTTTTATTTAATTCTCCAAGAGCCCACCAAACACTCTCGATAAAAGTGTTGTCCATAGTCTTGTACGAATCTTTAAAATCAACCCATCTACCAATGCGATCGATAGTCTTTTCCCATTCGGAAACATAGGTCAAAACTTTACTTCGAGCGTGTTCAACAAATCTATCTATCCCTAATTCTTCAATTGCTTTTTTCCCAGAAATATTTAAATCTTTTTCAACAATGTTTTCAATTGGTAGTCCATGACAATCCCAACCCCAGCGACGAGGCACAGTAAACCCACGCATTGTTTGATATCGCCCAATAACATCTTTTGCAGTACTACCAAGAATATGCCCATAATGAGGAGTCCCTGTAGCAAACGGTGGACCATCATAAAAAACATATTTTCCACGTGGCGCTTCTTTTTTTAAGCTTTTTTGAAATATATCCCGCTCTTTCCAAAATTGTAAAATTTTTTCTTCCCTAAGAGCAGAATCAGATTTATTATTGTCCATAAATAGATATTAGCAAAAAACCTTGCATTTTGAAAGCAAAAAGAATAAACTCACGATAACTTGTTCCTCCTTAATAATCAGATGTTTGTAGATAAACTAGGTCCCTTCATGATATTGGAGAAATCTTTAATTATCTTCCGGAAAAGATCCTTTTAGTGAAGATCGTAGTTTACACCTTATCATTATGGTTATTTCAAGTGACTAGTTTGACCAGCAGGTTGCGCGCAGCTTGCTGGTTTTTACATTTTTTCTGGAACCTTGATGCCAAGAAGCCATAGACCATCTTTCATAACAATAGAAAAGCTCTCTGTTAAAGCAATTTTATACAATGAAGCTGGGTCATCTTTATCTACTATTTTAGTGTTACCGTAAAAAGCATTAAAAGCACGAGCAAGTTCTATTAAGTAATTTGCAATATGGTGCGGCTCAAATCTTTCGGTAGAATACTTCACTACTTCAGGGAATTTGTATAATATTTTTTCTACTTCTGTGGTCCCCCAATTTGCCGGCAAAAGAACGTCCAACTTTTTTGGATTCTTTGAGTCCAATACTGGAAAATAAATATTTTCATTTTTTGCTTTTTCTAATACTGATTTAGCTCTGGTGTACGAATATTGTAAATATGGCCCCGAATCTCCATCAAAAGATATGGATTTTTCAAAATCATAAATAATATCACCACCAACAGCTTGTTTTAATATTGAATATTTTAACGCAGCGATACCAACAATTTCAGATATCTCTTTCTTTTCTTCGTTGGTAAAATTTCTTTCTGTTATTTTCTGTTCGATTTCAGCTTTAGAATTTTTTATTAAAGATTCACCAGTAATTATGTTTCCAGTCCTTGAAGACATTTTACTTGTCGCAAAACGCATCATGCCATGAGTAATATGTTTCATTCTCTTTTCCAATTTAGGATACATTATAGAAACTGCTTTTTGTACAACTTTCATATATTCAGCTTGCTCAATAGCAGTAGTTACGACAGAAAGATCTAATTTTTTTGAAAATAAACCAGACTTAAATTTAGTCATCGTGAGACCAATCTCTTTTGTTTCATATGTAGGTAACCCTTGTGAACTTATAAAAACTCTAGTATGAAGTTTTGGATCGTATTTTTCGGCATGAAAAACAATCGCACCATCAGATTTCTCAAAAATTTTGGGAGTATTTTGCTTTACTATTTTCTTTCCAATCTCTATCATCTCGCTTTCAAAAAAATATTTATCAAATTTTGTTCCCAAAACTTTATAAATTACTTCAAAAGCAGCCAGAGTAACTCCTCTCCCCCAACTGTAAACTTCGTTGATTTTCTTGTCACTTTTGTCATAAATCTTTTTATTTATTTCATCAATTTGTTTTTTAACAGTATGGTCTGTTTCGTATAGATTACTACCTCTTGAATAACATCCTCCTATATATTCTGCTTGTTCCTCAATGGTTTTTGTATCACTCGGCATACCAAATTTCAAAAGTCCATAAATCGCTTTCGCTACATGGAGACCAATGTCTCCTTGGTAATTTGCCCGTATTACCTCTGCCCCACTTTTCTCAAAAAGACGAGAAAGCGATTCACCTATGGCATTACTCATTAGATGACCAATGTGAAAAGGTTTAAAAGGATTTGGTTGAGTATATTCGATCATTACTTTTTTACCTAAATAAAGATTATTTTTTGCAAAATCTTTATTCTCTAAAATTCCTCTTATGTTTTCAGCAAAAAATTCTTTGGAAAAATAAAAATTAATAAAACCATTTTTTGGTTCAATTTTTGAAATTTCTTTTGGTAAATTTTTGTTTAATTCTGCAGTAATTTTTTCCGCAAGTTCTTTTGGGTTAGTTTTTAATTCTTTCCCATACACCATTGCAATATTTGTCGAATAGTCACCCATACTCAAATCTACTGGGTGTTCTAAGGAAACATCTTTTGCCTCTATTTTGAAATTTTTTAGAGATTCTTTTATTAAATTTTTTATTTGTTCTTGAATCATTATTTTCTCCCCGTTGAACCAAAAGCACCTTCTCCACGTGATGAGTCTGAAAGTTCTTTAACCTCTTCTAATTCTACAATAGACACGGGTACGATAACTAGTTGTGAAACTTTATCTCCCTTCTCTATAGTATAGGATTTATCTGACAAATTTACTAAATGAGTATTATATTCTCCTCTGTACCCAGCATCAAAAACTCCACCCATGTGACCAAGCCCCGCTTTTGAAATGCTAGACTTATCCATCACTATTGCTGCAAACCCCTCGGGAAACTCTAATGCAAAACCATGCCAAAGTCTCGAATGTTCTCCAGGTTTTATGGTAATTGTTTCCATCGAATACAGATCCATCCCCACATCCCCTGGATGGGCATACTGTGGTAATTTTACATCTTCTTTTAACTTTTTAACTTTTATTTTCATTTATTTTATTATTTTTTTTACTTTTTCGTAGACCATATCATGAATTTTTTCACGGGATAAAATTTTTCCTTTTTCTGAGCATTCTATTTTTATAAAATTAGGAATCTCTGTTGAGAGCTTGAGCGCACTCTTGCGAGAATTAATAAGAAAATTTACGTCCGCTTCATGCACATCTTTTTTTTTCTTTAGATATTTCCTTTTAATTTTACTACTATCTCGTTTTTTTAAAAGCCCAAGCACAATCTTTGTCGGTAAATCTAAATATAAAGTTATATCTGGCCTTGGAATTTTAAAAACTTTATACTCCATTTGATCAAGCCATTTCATAAAATCATTCCTTTTTTTTGTACTTTTTATTTTCCCTCCTTGATGAATTTGATTTGCGCTAACATACCTGTCTAAAACAACGGTGACGCCACCATCTAGCATTTTTTTAATCCCTTCGCTTGATTCCCATCTATCAGCTGCGTATAAAACAGAAACTATCTTTGGATGAGTATCTAGAAAATTATAATATTGTTCGCTTAAACAATGCCCAATAAAACCACCAAAAAAATTTTCATAATGTGGGAAATGAATCATTTTAACCTTAAGCCCATCTTCTTTCATTTTTTTTATCAATAAATCAATTTGTGTACTTTTTCCACTTCCATCTATGCCATCTATTACAATGAGTTTCCCTTTGATTTTCTTACTTTTTACCATATAGACATCATAGCAAAAATTCTATTTTAAGAAAGCTATTTATCTGATTCTGGTATATAAAATTCTTTTCTTTTATAGTTTTCAATCATCCTAGCACTTGGGAAATACATTGGGCTAGGAAGATTGTCTAAACTAAACCATTGCCATTCTGTTATTTCATCAGGTTCTAGAACCTGTGGTTCCCCTTCAAAATCATCACAAAATAGGCCTATTGTTATGTAGTGAGCATGTTCATTTTTATTATTATTCAAAGAAGTTACTTTTATGGTATTTAACTTTAATCCAGTTTCCTCAAAAACTTCACGTCTAGCTCCATCTTCAAAAGATTCCCCAAAATCAAGTTTCCCTCCCGGCATCGTCCAAGTGCCTTCACCACGCAATGCAGAACTCGCCTTTTCGGGATCATCATGCCTTTTCCCTAAAAGAATTTTCCCATTCTTCATTATCATTATCCCTACCCCTCCTCCTACTTTTTTCTTTTCTTGTTCCATATTTTTATATCACAATTTGTGATCACCCCAAATTTTTTTAAAGAGCTCCAAATTATTTTTTATTAAATATGTTTTTCTCTTGCCCATTATTTTTTTAAATTCAAGTCCATTGTCTTGAGCAAATTTTATTATTTTTTCCTTTCCTTCTTGTGCCTTATTTTCCTCCTTTACCATAAGCTCTATTTCACATACGTTGTATCCAAAATCACATTCGTCTACATCAATAGTAAATCCACATTTCTTATACTTTGTCCTTTTGGTTTTGAAATCAGTCAAAATTACCATGTTGTTTTCAGTAAATTTTTCAATAGCTAAATCAGTTTGAAAATATTTTTTTATTTCGTCTTCATTCTCAATTTCTTCTTCTATGTCTTTCGACTTTTCTATTTTTAATTCAAAAGATCCATTTCTTTTTCGTAATTTTATTCCAACCTTAGCAAGTCGATAATCTGGAAAATCATAATATACATCATGATTTTCTATTTCACGAATAAATTCTGCACCAAGAAGAAGTTTCCTGAGCCTGTTTTCGCTTGGTTGAAAATGCATTTCTACTTCAATCATAATTTATTTTCTTCTCAAAACTTTATCCATCTTCTCTGCAATTTTTATCATGTCACGCTCTTTCTTCCCTCTTGTTGTTTCTGCACAGGTACCAAGTCTGATCCCAGAAGGATCCATGACACTACGAGTATCTCCAGGAATAGTATTCATGTTCACTATAATCCCCGCCTTTTCTAGTTTTTCACTTGCTTCTTTTCCCCCAATTCCTTTCCCATTCATCCATGTATCCATAAGTATTAAGTGAGAATCAGTACCACCTGAAACCATATGCCAACCTAAACGAGTAAGTTCATCAGCGAGGGTCTTGGCATTAACTACAACTTGTTTTGCGTATTTTTTAAATGCAGGCGTACTTGCTTCTTTTAGCGCGATAGCAACACCTGCAATATTGTTTTCATGTGGCCCACCGAAAAGTCCTGGGATAACCATCTTGTCTAATTTCTTATCAAAGTCCCTTCTTTTTTCAGGTGGCGTTAGAAGACTATCTTTTTTTACAAAAAGAATTGCTTGCCTAGGTCCACGGAGAGATTTGTGAGTCGTCGTCATGACAGAGTCGGCATAAGGAAATGGTGATGGGTACACCCCACCAGCGATCAATCCTGCGAAATGAGAAATGTCAGCATGAAGTAAGGCACCGCACGCATCTGCAATTTCTCTAAATTTTTTAAAATCAACGAATCTTGGGTATGCAGTAAATCCACAAACTATAATATTTGGTTTTTCTTTTACTGCAATTTCTTTTAGTTTTTCATAGTCAATCATTTCAGTTTTTTCATCTAATTCAAACTGTAAAGGTTTCCAGAGTTTACCAGTCATAGAAAGTGGATGCCCGTGAGTTAAGTGCCCACCAGAAGTTAATTTCATTCCCATTATTTTGCCACCAATAGG
>CAIVNB010000048.1 GCA_903907175.1 uncultured bacterium | reverse complement strand
CATTACGTTGGAAACAGTTTGCAAGATAATACTTTCAAACTTTCCTCGAGACATTCCACAATATATTGGATTTTCTTGGACTCGAGCAAAACCCATTTCATTGGTAGTAAATTTTCTATCAAGGCCTAGCGTGCTTTCTCCATATCCTGCAGCTGACCCGAGAGGATTTTGATCTATCACATATCTTGCAGCTTCTAGTAGTGCTAAATCATCTTTTAGACTGTCTCGGAAAGAAAGGAGCCACATGCCTACAGTACTTGGCATTGCTCTTTGCATATGAGTGTATCCAGGCATTTTTATTTTTCCAATCTTTTTGTTTTGATTTTCAATTTCTTTTATCATATTTTCCACTTCCTTTTTTATGACTAGGAGTATTTCTTTACTGTAGAGTCTTGTGGTTGTGAGTATCTGGTCATTTCTTGATCTTCCAGTGTGGACTTTTTTACCTACATCACCATACTTTTCAGTTAAATATGCTTCAATCGCTGTGCTTCCATCTTCTTGAGATTTGTCTATTTTGAATTTTCCAGACTTACAAAGTGTAAGTATCTCATTCAATCCTTTGACTAAAACACTGAGCTCTTTTGAAGTCAGTATCTTTATTTTTTTAAGCATTTTTGCATGTGCAATGGTGCCCTTAATGTCATAAGGAAGTAGCTCTAGGTCGAGAATGTAATCAATCCCAACAGTATAATCTTCGACTTTTTCATTGATTTTTACCCCAGACTTTCTATCCCAAATTTTTTTCATATAGATGAATTAGTTATTTGTAATATATTTGAGATTATAGCATAGGCTCTATTTTAAAGAAATTTTTTGAAATTTATCCAAAAAAGTATATAATGGCTGGATGAAAATAACATTTAAAGAAACAGGAAAAGAATATCTTTCTGTAAATATCAATCCAAAAAATAAGGATGAAATTATAAAGGAAAATGGCGTAAAAACGCTTTTTTTAAAGTGTGAAGAGGCAGAAAAAATGAATTTAAGAAAACTTTATCTACTTGTACGAAAAATGGTACAAATGGCAAAAGGCGCTAAGGTAGAAAAAGCATCTTTTAATTTTAATGATTTTAAATTTAAAAATACAAAACTTACCGATGAAGAGCTTGGTGAAATAATTGGGACACAATTAGATTTTGCAAATTACGAATTCACAGAATATAAAACTCCAACCAAAGAAGGTTTTAATTTAATAAAAGAAGTTAGTATTTCAAATACTAATAAAGAAATCGAGAAAGCGATCTTGAAAGGTTTTAGTATTGGGGAAGAAGTAAATAAAACTAGAAATTTATCAAATACTCCAGGAGGAGACATGACTCCAAAAATTTTAGCCGAGAAAGCGCGCGAGGCGGTGAAAGGGTTACCAGTTAAAGTCACTGTGCTTGGCGAAAAAGAAATGGAAAAACAGAAAATGAATGCGATACTTTCTGTCGGACGAGGGAGTGATGAAGAGTCAAAATTCATCATTATGGAATATTTTTGTGGAGCAAAGAACGAAAAACCAGTTATCCTTGTTGGCAAGGGAGTAACTTTTGATTCAGGAGGATTAAATTTAAAACCATCTTCTGCCATGTCAGGAATGAATATGGATATGTCAGGCGGATCTTCAGTCATCCACACTATTGCACTTGTTGCAAAAATGAAATTAAAGAAAAATGTCGTAGCCTTAATCCCTTCGGTTGAGAATTTTATTTCAGGCAAAAGTTATCGTCCAGGCGATGTTATTCGTTCTATGTCAGGGCAAACTATTGAAATATTAAATACAGATGCTGAAGGTCGTGTTATTTTAGCCGATGCGCTTACTTATGCAGGGAAATACAAGCCAGAGCTTGTGATAGACGTTGCGACGCTTACAGGAGCTGCCTGTGTGGCTCTTGGAGAGCGAATGTCAGCACTTTTCACTGATGACGATGAATTATGCCAGAGGATAGAAAAAGTTGGCGATAAGACAGGAGAATACA
This sequence comes from uncultured bacterium, assembly GCA_903907175.1. Lineage (GTDB taxonomy): Bacteria > Patescibacteriota > Minisyncoccia > Phycocordibacterales > UBA9973 > UBA9973. The sequence goes on along the minus strand of CAIVNB010000048.1, from coordinate 10,044 downwards.
TGTGGCGACTTCCAATGTGGGAAGAATATGAAAATGAAATAAAAGGAAGTCTAGGCGATTGGACAAATATTCACAACAAAGATTCTCGCTATGGGGGTGCGACTTATGGCGCTATTTTCTTAAAACAATTTGCGAAAGGTTATAAATGGGCACACATAGACATTGCTCCTCGAATGACCTCAATGGCAGGGGAATATTTAGCTCCTGGAGCACTTGGTACTCCAGTTAGACTTTTATATAAATTTATAGAAGAGTACAAAAATTAAAAATTTTATTTTCGTTTTTTGTTAAACTACTTCTACGGGGTCCACATCAACATGTTCATGTGGTTGTATTTTCTTATAAGTTCTAAACACAAAAATAAAAGTAATAAATAAAATTATCCCAGCTAATACAAATGGCAAGCTTGGATGTGCTTCATAGACAGATCCTCCTAATACAGGGCCTAGGATCATGGATAAAGACATAATAGATGCAAGGATACCCATATTCTCACCTTGTTCTTCTTTACTAGAAAATCCGATTATTTGGCTAGTCATTATTACTCTCATTAAAGATTGACCAAAAGCAGTGATAATAAGTCCAAGCAAAAAGGCAAATCGGAAAGGCATAGCCATGACCAAGTATCCAATTGCAAAAGGAATGAATACCCAAATCATTAAGAATGATTCCTTAAAATATTTAAGCCAAATTTTTCGAATAGCAAAAGCTTGGTTGATGGATATTATTACTCCTATTAAGGCCATCAAAAGTCCAGACGTTATTACTGTCCAAGAAAATACCTTACCGATATACAAGGCGAAGATAGATTGATTAAGTGAAATCGCAATACCAAAAAATAACCAAGCTATGTAAAGTGGCAAAATATTTTTATTTTTTAAAGCTTTGATAATTGGTGAAAATGGATTTAAAGAAAGTTTTTTGGTGCTTCTTTCGTGATGAGTTTCAGGTAAAAAGAAATATGCAAGTATTGTATTTAACACAGCCATTATTCCAACAACGATAAAAGGTAATTTCATACTTACACTCGACAAAACTCCACCGATTAAAGGTCCAATAATAAAACTTACTCCAAAGACTGCTCCGATAAGTCCGAGGTTTCTTGTTCTCTCTTTTTGATCTTTTGCTATATCAACGAGATAATTTTGAGCAGTTGAAATATTCCCTGCAGCCGACCCATCTATAATTCTTCCTAAGAAAAGTCCAAAGATTGTATTTGAAAATGCGAATATGATCCAACCAATAGCGCTTGATGCGAGACTTATTAAAAGAACTGGCCTTCTTCCTTTTCTGTCAGAAATTGCTCCCAAAATTGGTGCACTGAAAAAAGAAAATAAAGCAAAAACAGCAAATAATGATGTGACTACTATTCCAGAAACATCAAAGGATTCTACGTAAAAAGGTAGAATCGGAATAATAACTCCGAGACCGAGCACGTCCAAAAACACTGTAAAAAGAATGATTATTTTGGGTGAAACATTTATTTTGGTTTTCATTTTTGGTTTTTGAAATTTCCTTCAAATACAATTTCTTCTAGATTTTTTCTTTGACTTGGTTTTTCTCTTACCTGTAGTGGTTCTGGTAAGTCTTCTATTTTACCAGGTTTGCCTACTGCTATCATTATTTCAATAGTATATTCGTCTGACACAGCGAGAGTACTTTTTGCCATGTCTTTATTAAAGCCACCCATAGCGTGTGAAATAAGTTCCATGTCCGTAGCTTGCAAGGCTAGATTTTCACAAGCTGCACCTGTATCAAAAGAATGAGGTATAGAAAAACTTCCATCATCTAGATTATTTTTTGAAATAAGGACAATGAGAGCTGAAGAATTTTTTGCCCAGACTTGATTTTTATCCATAATAAAAGAAAAAAGTTTTTCAAATGAAGGAGTTCCAGACATTGCATAAACAAATCTCCAAGGTTGAGCATTCATAGATGAAGGTGCCCATCGTCCCGCTTCAAAGAGCGTCATTAGTTCTTCTTTTGTGATTGGCTCTCCAGACATAGCTCTAGGCGAATATCGTTTCAAAAAGATATCATCGACAGGGTATTTCGTTGATCTATCATTTACTGTTTTCATATTTTTACGATTATATCATATTTGACGATGAACCATGTCTTTTATTACAAATTTAAAATACTATTTGTGATATAATTATCTTATGGACGACATAGAGCAAATAAAGAAAGATATCAACGAAATCAAAGAAAGAAATGTCCGAGTTGAGACAGAAAAGGCATGGGAAACAAGCTTATTTCGAAAAGTGTTAATTGCTATTTTGACTTATGTTGTCATTGTCATCTTTTTCATTTTCGCTGAACTTCCAAGACCATTTATAGGTGCCATTGTCCCAACTCTCGGATTTATTCTTTCAACGCTTTCCGTGTCGTATTTTAAAAATATTTGGATTAAAAGAAGGAAATAAAAATATATGACCAAATTAATTATCTTTGCAATATTCCTTGGTGTGGCTGTGTTTGTTGTACAACTTATAAACAAAAAAGGTAAGGGGATAAACAAGCCAGACCTTTCAGTTTTTGAAAGAAAGCCTTTTTTGTTTGATACAAATTCCGAATTTAATTTATATAAAATTTTACTAGAAATGTTTGGAGATAAATACTATATTTTCCCTCAGGTGAATTATAGTCATCTAATACAACCAAAGAAATCAAATTGGGGAGAAGAAAGGGAAAACAGAAGCCGAATTGATAGAAAATCCGCTGATTTTGTTTTCTGTGATAAAGAAAAAATTATTCCAAAACTTATTATTGAATTAGATGGTAGTGTACATAGTTTAAAAAGTAAACAGGCCAGAGACGCCTTCATAGACGAACTTACAAAAATAGTAGATTTGCCAATACTTCATATAAAAATTAACAATTTAGACAAGGAATTTATTAGAAAGGAAATCGAGGAAAAACTTAGATAAATTTCTAAAATATAAAATATTGCACTTGAGATCTAAAAATGATCTAATTGATGCATGAGTAAAAATAAAGAATCTGGAGATAGGGGGGGGGGAGAGAAAGAAATTGTTAAATTAATTCCTTGCCCGAATTGCAAAAAGAAATTAATGCTTTTACCAAAGAATTATCCACTTTACGATATTCAATGTGTTGGATGTAGTTTTCGTGCCCAAGTTAAAACAAATAATGTGAAACCAAAGTCTGTAATTTTTGGAGCTGGCTGGGATATTATGGAAAAAGTTTTAAAGTCAGGGTTTTTGACTCCAGCCCTTATCACTAATTTTAAATGGGAAGAGAAAGGAAAGAAACATCAAGAAATTCGTTTTTATCCATTTGTTCCAAAAACAAATCTAAAAATGCACCAACTTTCTCCAACTGCACGAAGAGCAAATTACAAAATGTTTAATTATATCGGAATAGATAAATTACCTTATTTTCCTCTATATTCAAAATAAAAATGTCACGAGATGAAGGGTTTGCGGAATACATAACAGAAGATATATTGGGACATATCGATGGGATTACTCGCAAGGTTTTGTTTAGTGGTTACGGAATATATTTGGACAAGAAAATCGTCGGGATTATTATTGACGGGACTTTTTATACCAAAGCAGATAAAAAGTTGATGAAAAAATATCAAGAAGAGGGAAGCGAGCCTTTTTGTTATGAAAGATCAGATGGGAAAATTTTCACAATGCCGTATGTTTCTGTTCCACTTGACGTACTCGAAGACCGCGAAAAAATTTCCGATCGAATCTATGAAGCATTTGAATTAAGTGCTAAAATTAAGAAATGAAATACATAATAAATTATTTGGCAACATTGTTGCCACTCATTGCTCTTAATGCTCTTTGGATCGGATTGATTGCAAAGAGTTTTTATGCAAACTTAATGTCGAATGTTTTTTCGAAGACAATGAATATCACTCCGGCACTTTTCTTTTATCCTATTTATGCGCTTGCAGTTTTACTCCTTACTGTGCTTCCAGCTGTGTCATCAGGCAATTGGTTCGAAGCTCTTTGGCGTGGGGCTATTTTAGGGCTCGCTGCATATTCTGCGTATGATATTACGAACCAGGCGACTCTTTCAGGTTGGCCTACGAAAATGACATTGGTAGATATAGGATGGGGATTATGCGTAACAGCAATCACGAGCGTGATAGCGTATTTTTTAATTAGTTATTTTAAGTAGAATGCTATAATAGTAATATGAATAATTCATATTCTTGGTACTCGCATTTGATAAAACCATCTTGGGCTCCGCCTTCTTGGCTCTTTGGTCCAGTTTGGAGTGTGCTTTATATTATTATTTTTGCTTCTTTTGGAACAGTTTTTTATAAAGTTTGGAATAAACAAATTCCACTGATAGTAGCTTTGCCGTTTGTTTTAAATTTATTTTTTAATTCTATTTTTACATATTTACAATTTGGGTTAAAAAGCAATACTTTGGCAGCTTTAGACATATTGCTCGTACTAGGAACGCTTGTGTGGGCAATGATAGTAGTTTACCCCTATCTTAAATGGGTAGCATTGATAAATATTCCTTATCTTCTTTGGGTTTGTTTTGCTACTGTTTTACAACTCACCGTTACATATTTAAATAGGTAAAATTCAAAAATCTTTCTCTATTTTATATTTAAAATAAAAAAATAGCTGAACAAAAATATTCAGCTAAATAGATTTTAATGTCGCCCATACCACCATGAAAGGCAACGCGACGAATACCATAAAGATTAACACAGATATATCAGCTGTGTATTCGAGGCAGATGTGAATGTTTTTCTTTTCACACCATTTGTGTGTATACTTTTCTGATTTTATTATAATGTCCCAAAGACATTGTCCAGACATAAAAAAGTTGTCAAATAGTCGTCCAGAGAACTTATTCCCTGAACGAATTCGGTTAATAAGTTTCTTTGTCTTCATAATTTTCAAATTTTCTATATTTTGTAATATTTAACACAAAAAGTCAAGTTGGATTAAAATTCAAATTTGTATAACACTATTACGTATTTGAACAGATAGTATTTTTTGATATTTTATGCTTTACTACTAAGTAAGCAAAAGTTCTTTTGTTTTTTTGTGAAAGCTGAACAATAGTAAGCGTTCCTTTAAAAAAGAATTTTATAAAAATCTACCGCGCATTTTTTTGCGACTCCCTTGCAAACTTTTTACTGTAGAACATTTTATTTCTAAAGTTTAGAGCAATATGACACTTAAAAAAGAAATATACTACTTTTGCAAGTTGTTCAAAAAAACTTGTACATTGAAAAAAATTAGAATTTACTGCTCTGAAGTTGATTGTCCTAATCTGGGTCAGCGAAAAAAGAAAAATTCAAGATACTAGAGATTTTTTTAAAGCTCTGCTTTCGCAGGGCTTTTTTACTGTTTATTTATAAATATGTTATAATATATAGGTGGAAAAAGAAGTATACAAAGTAAAAACCTTAAATTTTGAAGGACCGTTTGGGGTTCTTTTAAATTTAATTGAGGAACGCAAGCTTTTTATCAATGAAATTTCTCTTGCAGAAGTAACAGAAGATTATCTAAAATACATAAATTCTTTAGAAAAAACACACCCTGACGACATCTCAAGTTTTATAGTAGTAGCAGCAACTCTAATATTGATTAAATCAAAATCACTTTTACCAAACCTGGATCTAACCAATGAAGAGGAAGGTGATATGAAAAATTTAGAAGATAGATTAAAGCTGTATGAGTTGTATATAAGACTTGGAAGTAACATAAAAGAAAAATTTGGTGAAAAAATAATATTTGGAGCTGAAGAAAGGAAACATAGTGTTTTAGTATTTTTGCCAGATGAACAAATAACATGTGAAAGTATGATGACTTTTGCTCGTGGAGCTTTAGGAAAAATCCCCAAAAAAGTTTTCTTACCAGAGGTAGAAGTAAAAACAGTTATAAGTATAGAAGAAATGATAGATAAATTGACTGAAAGAATAAAAAGTTCACTCAAGATGAATTTCAAAGATTTCGCAGGGAAGGCAGAAACAAAAGAAGAGAGGGTGATTGTAATTGTTGGATTTCTTGCTATGCTTGAACTTGTGAGGAATGGAATATTGAATGCCGTACAAGAGAATAATTTTGAAGATATTATAATTGAAAAGCAAGAAGAAGAAATTATTAGTGAAAATGTTACATAATATGAATTTAGAACAAAAAATAGAAGCTATATTGTTTTGGAAAGGAGAACCAATGACGCGAAAAAAACTTTCAGAAATTTTGGGAGTAGGTCAGATAGAAATAAATGAAGGAATAGAAAAATTGAAAGAAATTTTAAATAATAGGGGAGTCATTGTTATAGAAAAAGACAATGAGATAACTCTTGGAACATCTCCAGAGATTTCAGAACTCATTGAGAATTTGCAGAAAGAAGAATTAAATAGAGAACTTTCAAAAGCAAGTCTAGAGACACTTTCGATACTTCTTTATAAAAATGGTACAACTAGGGCTGAGATTGATTATATTCGTGGCGTGAATTCTAGCTTTATTTTACGTGCTCTTTCTATAAGAGGACTTGTAGAAAAAATAGTTGACCCAAAAGATAGCAGACGTTTTATATATAAACCAAGTTTTGATTTACTTTCATTCTTGGGCATAAAATCTATAGAAGAATTACCTGAATTTAATGATATAAATAAATCTATCGAAGAGTCAGCAGAAAATTTAAAAGAAGAATTTAAAAACGAAAATGTGGAACAAGAGCAATAATTTATTAATTTTTATAGTTTTTCTCATTGCCCTGGAGGCAATTTTATTTTTGAATGGCAATTCAAAATTAGAAAAGAAACAAAATATTGAAAATGAAAGATTAGCGCAAATACAAAAAGTATTTGATGCTGTTCCAGTTACCGCAAAGATTTTTTCTGTATATGATGGAACAAGTGATAATGAAGTTTATAATAAAAATGGAAATAAAATTTTACCTCTTGCGTCTCTTTCAAAAATAATGACTTTGATAGTAGCATCAGAAAAATATAAACTAAATGATTTAATAACAATTTCTAAAAAATCTACCGAAGAGAGTGAGAATAATGCTCTTTCTTTGGGAGAGCAATGGAAATTTGATAACTTGGCAAAGTTTACTCTGATCACTTCTTCAAACAGTGGAGCCTTGGCACTTGCCGGGAACGACAAAGATTTTCTAGAAAAGATGAATAGAAAAACAGCTGATCTTGGAATGAAAAATACAATATTTTATAATTTTACTGGGCTTGATATAGACAAAGAAAGAGCCGGATCTTACGGGACAGCGGAAGATGTGAATATTATGGCTTTGTATGCGCTAGGTAAACATCCAGAAATATTTGGGGCGACCATTATGCCTGAAATTACTTTTAAATTAAAATCTGGGATTACTCATGATGTAAAAAATACTGATACGATTATTCCTAAAATACCAAATTTACTTTTTTCCAAAACTGGTTTTACTACGCTCGCTGGTGGTAACTTAACTGTAATTTTTAAAGAAAAAACTGGGCATATTATTGCGATAACCTTGCTCGGGTCTACTTTCGATGAGCGCTTTTATGACATGGAAAAACTAGTTCAAATTGCGTATAATTTAGACTATGGAAACGGAAAATAAAATCTGTCAAAATTGTCACAAACAATTCACAATTGAATCTGAAGATTTTAATTTTTATAAAAAAATAAATGTTCCAGCTCCGACCTGGTGTCCAGATTGCCGAATGGAAAGACGGATGTCTTTTGTGGTTACTTGGAGTGTATTTTGGCGTAATTGTGATAAATGTGGTAATAAAACTTTTTCTATGTATCCACCAGAACAAGAAGTTAAGGTTTTTTGCCCTCCTTGTTTTTGGGCTGACGATTGGGATGGTACAGAATTTGCAATGGATTATGATCCAAGTCGATCTTTTTTTAGCCAAGTAAAAGAACTTATAGGGAAAGCTCCACTTTTAGCTCTTGATGTTAACTATACAACTTTAAAAAATTCTGATTATTCTAATGGCTTGGCGTGGGGTAAGAATTGTTATATGACTTTTTGGGCCGATTACTGTGAAGATACTTATTATTCTTCTATTCTAAAAGGGCTAAAACATAGTGCGGATTGCATACGGGGATATGATTCAGAGTTGTGCTATGAATCAATTGGTTTCAGTAGGTGCTACAACATGTTTTTTTCAGACCAGTGTGATGATTGTTTGGATGTTTGGTTTTCTCGAGATTGTTATGGTTGTACTAATTGTGTTGGCTGTGTGAACTTACGTGGTGCCAAGCATTGTATTTTCAACGAACAATATGGGAAAGAAGATTATTTTAAAAAATTAAAAGAACTAAAAATTGATTCTTGGGAAGGGTTGTGTGAGCTTGAAAGAAAAGCTCACGAATTTTGGTTTAGTAAACCATACAGAGAGTACAATGGGCACTCTTTAAATTTTAATGTGACAGGTGAACATGTTTATACTTCTAAAAATTCGAAAGAGATGTATATTGCAAATGGTGCTGAAAATTCTAAGTATTGTCAGCTTATAACTGTGCCACCAGTAAAAGATTGTATGGATTATTCTGGATGGGGCAATAACGCCGAGTTACTTTATGAATGTGCTAGTGTGGGAGAAAATGCAAGTAATGTAAAATTTTCTACTGAATGTTTTCCTGATTGTTTAAATTTAGAATATTGTCTTTGGTGTATAGCGGGAAAGAATAACTTTGGCTGTGTTTCTTTAAAAAGAAAACATTACGCTATTTTAAATAAAGTATATACAAAAGAGGAATATGAAAACCTAAAAGAAAAAATTATAGAAGACATGAAAAAAAATCCTTACATAGATAAACTTGGGCGCAAGTTTTATTATGGAGAATTCTTTCCACCTGAAATGAGCCCATTTCCATATAATAAATCCAATGCTATGAGATTCGTTCCTAAGACAAAAGAAAGGGCAATATCTGAGGGATATTTTTGGAGCGAAAAAATTGATCCAATCTATCCCACTACTCTGGGTGCAGACTCTTTGCCTAGTAGAATTAGTGAGACACATGAAGATATTTTAGAAGAGACAATTAAATGTCAAAAGTGTGATAAGGGCTACAAGATCACAAGGGGAGAACTTGGTCTTTTACAAAAAATTGGGATACCAATACCGCACGAATGTCCTAAGTGTAGAGAAAATAAAAGATTCGCGAGGATGACTGTTCCTAGAATGTATAACAGTAAATGTGCCAAGTGCGAGGCTAATATTTATACTCCTTATAGACCAGATGATAAAAAAATAGTTTATTGTATAAAGTGTTATCAACAAGAATTTTCTTAAAATGCAGGCCGAAAACTAAATTTTGTTAAAAAACCTTTACAGGGTATAATCTACTAATGCTTATTAATTTATTAAAGATAATAATACCAACAGCCTTGGCGTTTTTTATTGGGCTTTTGATTACACCTGTTGCAACACACTTTTTCTTTAAATATAAAATGTGGAAGAGATATTCTAGGAATATAGATACTACAGCATCAGATTTTCATAAAATTCATAATGAACAAGATGAATTAAAAACTCCACGAGTCGGAGGAATAATAATCTGGGGTTCTGTTGTTTTAGTTGTTTTTATATACTATATAGCCTCGTTATTATTTCCTTATCCAATATTTTTTAAAATGGATTTTATAAGTAGAGATCAAACGCTGATACCACTTTTCACTTTAATAACAGGTTCACTTATTGGTCTTTATGACGACTTAATTCAAATTTATGGAAATGGTAAATTTGCTCATGATGATAAGGCTTGGCGTAGATGGAAAGTATTTTTAATTTTTATACTTTCATTTTTTATCGCAATTTGGTTTTATGATAAATTAGGAATGACTTCTATTCGCATCCCTTTTGGTGGAGAATTTAATTTAGGAATTTTATTTATCCCATTTTTTATTATGGTTACGCTTGCTACTTTTTCTGGGGGAGTAATCGACGGCATTGATGGCCTATCTGGGGGAGTACTCGCATCTATTTTTACCGCTTATTCTGTTATTGCGTATGCAGATAATCAAATAAATTTAGCTGCTTTTTGTGGGATACTTGTTGGAGCAATTTTAGCTTTT
>CAIVNB010000047.1 GCA_903907175.1 uncultured bacterium | reverse complement strand
GCGGGCGATGAGGGAATCGAACCCCCGACCGCGGTTTTGGAGACCGAAGTTATACCACTTAACTAATCGCCCATATCCTGACCGGAGTCAGGATACAGAAATACGAAAATTTAGAAACTAACGTATTCCCTAGGATCTTTTTCTTAAGGAAAGATCCATGAAATAAAAAGAACTTGCAGTAAACATTTACTGCTCATTAATTATAACACAATAAAATAAGTTAAAGAATTTATTTCTTAATTTCTTTGTGTTTAACAGTCTTTTTACACCATTTGCAGTACTTTTTGAGCTCGATTTTTTTAGTAACGAGTTTCTTATTTTTACTTGACCAGTAATTTATTCGCTTACAGGTCGTGCAAGCAAGTTTTATAAGTCTATCTTGTGACATATTTATATATTAATACAAAAAACTAGAAAAAGCAAATCAATTTTTTAAACAATTATTCTTGGCAAAAGTGGATTCAATCGGGTGACAACTTCATAATTTATTGTACCAACTTTTTCAGCTATTTCTTCAGCACTTATTTCTTCTTTCCCTTGTTTTCCTAAAATTACTACTTCATCTTCTACTGAAACATCTTTTAAATGATTTATATCCACAACAAACATGTTCATCGCTATTCTTCCTAAAACCTTGCATCTAGTACCACCTATAAGTACTTCACCCTTATTTGAAAGTTCTCGATCAAAACCATCTCCATAACCAATGGGAATAACTGCTATTTTCGTTAATGAAGAAGTAAGATAAGTCAAACCATATCCTACAGAATGACCAGAAGGCAATGTTTTAATTTGGGCAATCTTCGTTTTCCAACTCATCACTGGTTTTAAGTTTAATTTATTTTTGTATAAATATTTTATATATGTCGAAGGCCACATGCCATAAATGCCGACACCAAGACGTACAATAGAATTTTCTCCCTTATTTTTTTCATAAACCAACAACCCCGAAGTGGCAGATATATGTGTTTGCAGTTTTTTAAACCCAAATTTTTCTGCTAAATTAAGTGCTCCTTTGTATTTTTTTATTTGTTTCCCTGCGTGGGTAAAGTTCTTAGTATCTTCTATATTTGCAAAGTGAGCGTAAATTCCCCCAAGTTTAATATTTTTACATTTTTTTACTTCTTCAAAGAAACTACCCCATTCAGATTCCAAAATTCCTTCTCTGCCTAAATAGGCATCTATTGGAATATGAATTTCTTGTTTTATTTTTAATTCTAGGGCATTTTTTTCTATATTCCTTAATTGCTCTTTCGAAAATACGGACAAAATACAACCAAGTTTTATTGCTTTTTTTAGGTCACATATTTGTATATATCCCAAGACAAAGGTTTTCTGTTTACTTACTTTTCGCAAAAGTTCCAGTTCCCCTACGCTGTTTACTTGAAAATAATCAACATATGGTTCTAAAATTTTCACAACTTCATTTTGCCCATAACCATAAGCATTACTTTTTATTACTGCAGCAATTCTTACATTCTTTTTTGTAATTTTTTTTAATTCTTCAAAATTGTGAATCAGATTACTTTTTGATAATTCAATATAAGAAAGTGATGAATTTTTCATTTTTTAATTTTAATATCCAATATTTTTAATAATTTTTTCTAATAATTCTCTTGGAAAAATCTGTGGGCTCTCAGCCAGAGCTTGATGAAATAATACAGTCGAAGGAGTAAGCCCAGGTAATGTATTAACCTCAATAACAAGCAATGCTCCAGTATTTATATTCATGAAAGCATCTATCCGAGCATAATCTTTAATACCAATTTCCGTAGCTAGTTTTTCTGCTAATTCTTTAGCTTTTTCTACGATTTTAGGTTTTATTATTTCTTCTGGTGGAGGAGTCAAATTTATGCCTGTACCTCCTTGGAATTTTTCTTCAAGAGACAACACCTCACCTTCTGCTATGGTAATACTTGGATTCAGTGCGTGGAGTTTTTTATTTTTTTCTAAAATTCCAATAGTAACTTCTACCCAACCACTTGATCTTTTGTGATTTAATTTATTCCCCTTTGAACTTACAGAATCTGTTTTGATAAATTTTTCAAAAAGAAATTCTGTAATTTTTTGATTTGGCATTTCAATAATTGTTTTTTGATTCTTCAAAATTCCTGCCTCAATAAATTTTCTGCCATTTAAAGCATGTTTAATATAATTCTCTAAATCTCTTTCATTAAATAAATGTGCCACCCCAGTCGAACAGCCATCGTCTTTGGGTTTAACAATTAAAGTATCCGCAGTAAAATCTGATTTTAGTTTTTTCCAAAGTTTTTTTATTTCGGTCACCTTAATATCTTTTAAATAAATCATTTTTTGAGGAGCAATACCTATGTTCTCCATTTTTAAAGATCTTATTAATTCTCCAGCTTCAAATTTATCCATACAAAGTCTTGATGTTATTTCACTTGAACCATTGAATTTTATATTTTTTTCAGTCAAAATTTTCTGAATATTCCCGTTTTCTCCATCTCCTCCATGAAGCCCAAGAAAAACGAATTTGGATTTATCTACAAATTCATCGAAAGAAATCTTCTTTGGCATAAAAAATTGCTCACTTACCTCATCTCTATCAAGCATTAGTTCGGTCTTAACAGCATTTACTAAACCTTCTGTTCTATCTGCATTTTTTTTAACATCTTTTGCGTTTGCGATAATTTCTTCAACTGTGTGATTTAAAATTAACGCATAGGGTAATTCCCAAACATTATTTTCAAAATCAAGTAAATATGGTTTTGGTTTATAAATTTTTGATTTTCTTAATTTTAACCATACATTTGTTCCACTCATTAGAGATACTTGCCGCTCAGATGTATGCCCACCAAAAATAACAGAAACTGGTTTTCTTTTTTTATTTTTATTTACAACTTTTGGAAAATTAATCTTCTGTCTTGCGCATGAATTTTTGACTATAAAGTGAAGTAAGTCACTATGACTCATTCCAAGAAGTGAGGCTTGCTGAAAAAGAAAACTGTTTTGTTCCATGCCAGAAATAGTATTAAAATCAGAAAACCAAATTTTGCCATTAGGGAAAACCCATCCGTCAAAACGCGCAAAATCATTCATTTTAAATAAAGAAAATAGTTGTTTTGCTTCTGTTTGTATTTTTTTTATTGTTTCTATCCCAAATCTTGGTGGGCAATGATATTTTACTTGGTTAGTTGGTAAATATTTTTTACGAAAATCAAAAATCCTTCCTTCGTAATATGTCATCTCGATTTCAGAAGGAACTATCGCAACTGGCATTCCTAGTTTATTTTGTAAAATTATAACTGTAAATTCTTTTCCTTGTGCAAACGGCTCTATGACTACTCTTGTGTCAATTCTCTTTGAGAAAATGATTTTTGCTTTCTCTAATGCTTCTTTAGGAGAATTAACCGAAAAAACACCAATACTTGAGCCACCAGTTGCGGGTTTTACTATCGCTCTTTTTATTTTATTTTTTATAAAAAAATCTTTTACAATCTTTTCATTATCTCTAGAGTAGATTTTTAAAAGTGCTGAAGGAAGCGTAAAAAATCCTTTTTCTTTAATATTTCTATTTGCTTCATATTTATCAAAAGCTACCTTACATGACTTACTGCTTGAACCTATAAATGGGATTCTGTTCTTTTCCAAAAACATTTGAATCTGTCCATCTTCACCAAATGGTCCATGCATAGCTGGAAATACAATATCTGTAGATTTTAAAAGTTTTACTAATGATTTCTGACTTAATGCTCGGGAATTTTTTAAAAGTTTAAAATCAAAATCAGAAGGGTTATTTGAATACAATTGAGCACAAGAAATTTTATAAGCTTTTCTTTTGTGATCAAAATATATAGGTATAATTTCTATGTTATCACTACCTAGATGGTCGAGCACAGATCTTGCTGAGTTCAAAGATATTCCACGTTCAAGTGACGGACCTCCCGTTAAAAGTGCTATTTTTATATGGTTTTTAGAGGAATTCATAAATTTTTGCGAAAATTACATCCTATAATAGGCTTATATTATAAGATAATAATCTTAAAGTCAAATAATTATGAAAAATTAAAATAAAAAATTGCAAAAAACTTAATAAAAATGTGACCTAAAAAGGGTACAGATTTTTTGAAGCTTAAAAAATCCTGAAGTTCTCGGCTCGTCAGCCTCGAAACCCCCTTTTTAGATTATATTTTTATTGTTACAAAATTACTTCTTCTATATTTTTTGGAGCATTTGTTAAATTTTTATAACCATTTTTAGTTATCAAAATCATGTCTTCAATACGAACACCTCCAAAATTTTTAAAATAAAGTCCTGGTTCTACTGTCATTACACATCCTACAGGTATAATATCTTCAATTTTTGGTTTAAAATTTGGCCATTCATGAATTACCGTACCAACCCCATGGCCCAAGCCATGAGAAAACCTGTTCGCCCCAAATTTTTTGTTTAAAAATTCTCTTGCGGATCTATCTATCAATTTTGCTCTGCGTTCACCATTATTTATTTTTTTAAAAGCTCTTTCTTGTGCTTCTAATACTGCTAGATATGTTTTTCTCTGTTTATTATTTGGTTCTCCCAAAAAATATGTACGAGTCATGTCAGAACAATAATGATTTACGGTGCATCCAAAATCAAACATTATAGTATCCCCTATTTTTAATTTTGTTTTAGATGGAGAATGATGAATGTTTGCTGTGTTTTTACCAAAAGAAACTATTGGGGGGAAAGATAAAATTGGAGCACCATATTTTACAAAAGATTTTTTAATAAATTTTTCAACTTCAATTTCCATAACTCCAACTTTTAAAATTTTTAAGGTATCAATCAAAACCTGCTCACTTATCCTTTGAGCTTTTATTATATTTCTCAATTCTTTTTGACTCTTTACTGCCCGCACTTCGTGAATTAATTTAGTTTTTTCCATAATTTAAAAATTTTTATGAAACCAAACTTTAACTCGGAATTTAATTGTTTTCCAAATTAGTGGAGCTATATATTTAAATGATTCTAATTTTGTTTTTATTGTTTTTATCATGGTTATATAAATTCAGATTGATAACATTCTTTACAATATACTATTTCTTTTCTCTCTAGAGATATAGCTGTTTCAAATTCATTTGAACAAGGTTTATCTTTGTGTAAATGCTTTACTGTGTTTTCATATTCTCTATTGCTTGATTCTAACCCATTACACATACATTTCCTATGATATAACTTTGGCAAATTAACTATTTTAAGACGTTCGTAATAACGACAATTAAAACATAAGTGTGGCAAGGCTAAATTCATTAAACGATAAAACTCTAGTTCGTAAGGCAAAATACGAAAAGCAATTGTGCATTGTTGATCACAACCCAAATTATATTCATTGTTTTCAGCTTTTATTGCATGTTCGCAGGCAATCACTTCGTTTAAAATAGAGTCTGAGACATTTTTTATATTATCGGGTAAATTTTCTAGTCTTGTTGTTATTTTATAATCCCTTTTCAAAGGCTCTCTCCATTGATACCCATCTTTTAATACTTGTTCTTTTGTTTTTGGAGCGAATTGATTGCCCCAACTTTCATTATAAACCCATAAAGGATGGTCTGACGGAAGGAATTCACCATATTCATAAATTCTTTCTTTTTTATCTATATAAGGCATGTCTACCATATGTTGCTTAATCTTAGGAATTAAAGTTTCATATTCTTCTTTAGAATATTGCTTGTTTAAAATACAATACTTTTTGTTTTTCAACATTGTACAACCAAAACAATTAGAACAATTATAAATCCTATTTGAATATTCCACATCTCTACTGTTTACACATCCATGAGAAAACATTACTCTTTGTGATTCAAGACAAGAAGCAGTTTCATAAAATAATTCTGACGTATCTCCTCCTGTTGTTGTATCATAGCTGTCTTTAAGTAAAAGCCCGCAAGTAAAAATGTTTTTACAATTCTCTACCCCATGACGAGTGGCAAAACAATTTTGACAATTTTTTGTATTTTTAATGTCATCTCCAATTGCGTTGTTCGAATTTACTATAAGAGCAAATCGTCTTGGTATTTTGTAATATAGTTCCCAAAATTTTTCTTTTGCCTTCAAGACGGTTTTATAATCTCCTAAATCCCATTTTAATATTTCTTTTTTGTACTCTTCTTTTGTGTATTCTTTGTTAAAAATACAATATTTTTTATTTCTTAGATTCACACAACCAAAACAATCAGAACATCCAATACAATTAAAAAGTAAGGCCGAATCTAAACATTCATCAGAAAAGTACACAAATTTTGTATTATAGATACCATTTGAATTTATTGTTTCATAAGAGTTGGCTCCATTAAAAACTATATCGCAATCTAATAAATCATGAGCAAACGCTACTGTCTCACAATAATGGCAATTTATGCTTTGAAAACCACCAAAAGTCAGTGTACATTCTTTACAGCGTATTGTGGTATCACAATAATCACAATTAGTACAATTCCTATTGTCTGTTGCCGGATATGGAACTTTTTTTTGCAATTCAATAAATTGCTTAAGAAATGGTTTAGAAAAATCCAATTTTAATCCATAATCTAGTGGTTCCCATCCATCGCCCCACCAACACCTATTGCAGTAAACGATAAAATTATCTTCTGGACATAGAGTACTTATAATATTTTTTTTACACAAAACACAGATGTCTTTAAAGAGACACCTGTCTCTTATGGAATTAAGTCGTCTTACAAGCCGACACTCCGGACACCAAGTCGGCGCTGGAACTTTTATTTTTTCGTAAAAATTAAAATCTTCAGACTCTATCGTAAAGTCTTTTTTACAGCTTTGACAATTTTTTGTTTCGCTCTTCATGTTAATAAACTTCTTGCTTATAACATTCCTCACAATAAATTATCGGAGCATAGTCCTTTGTATATACAGTCGATACTTCAATATTACATTTTGAACAATTTCTATTATGTAATAATAGCACTGGTCTCTTTTCAAATCGTCTCATGTGTCTAACATCGAAACACACTCTAGGTAATGGAATATCCATTCTTCTATAGAATGCTAGCTCATTTGTAGTTATACGATATGCTCCGACTGAATGCACGCTGTCTTTTTCCTCACACTCAATCACTTCGTTTATTATTGAGTCATTAACTTCACTTATGGTATCTGGTAAGTCAGAACTTTTTATTGTTGTCACATAAGTTCTTTTTTCCCTGTCTTTCCATTTATATCCTCTTTTTTCTACTTCTTCTTTTGATAATGGAAAAAAGTCTCCTGCGGCAGTTTCATTGTAAGCAAATTCAGAAAGCGAATTTGGAAAATGTTCTCCAAAGCAATATTTTATATCTCCATCATAATAAGGCATATCCATCATATGTTGTTTGATTTTAGGTAAAAGTTTTTCGTATTCTTCTTTTGAATACTTTTTATTGAGTATCGAATACTCACCTTTTTTAAGTCCAACACAGCCAAAACAATCGTGCGAACTCGGGCAAGAATTGCAATAAATAAGGTCTGTCGCCCCAGTCCAGCATTGCATGCAGAATGAAAGGCGCGCAATATTCAATCCGCAATTTTCGGATTCATATATCTGTTCAGCCTTATTGCCCCATTGAAAATAATCCATACAATCTTCAGAATAAAAAATCGAGAAAAGATATTTGCCATCTTTCATCCCAACACAATCAAATGACTCTTTCACATTCTTTGAATTAGAAAACCAATTTCCTGAAACGTCATCTGATTTTATTGATACAACTGCCTTTTGTGGAAATTTTTTCCTGAATTCATAAAATTGTTTTTCAAAATTCGAAACACCTGTAAAGCTGTTCAACTTTAATTCTTTTAATTTCCTTTTATAATCTTCTTCAGAATATTTCTCATTTAAAATACAAAAACTTTGATTTACAAGATTTACACACCCTACGCAATTCGAACAATTTCTGCACATATAAAGAAACATAGAATCTCTACAATCCTTATTTTCTTGACTATATTTCAAACCATAACAACGTTCACAATTTATGCATTCATAGCAAAGTTCACACTCAGTTACAAAACTACAATCACAAACATCTTTTATTTTCATTCCAATATATGTATAAAGTGAATTTTCTGGATACGATGCACGAAACACCATATAAGAGTTCTTCGGGTCTGTAACTCTGTGAGTATATGGACTATTTATAGAAAAACCTTGGCGTACGAGAGCCATACGAGGAACTTTATTTTGTAACTCCAAAAACTGCTCAAAAAAGGTACGCGAAAAATCATATTCCATACCATATTGATATGGATCCCATTTATCAGAGTACCATTCGTCAGTACAATAAACTGGAAATTTTGTATCCCCTGGATACATAGCAAAAATTTCTTCACCAGACAAATCGCATTTTCGTTTATATAAAAATCTTTCGTTTGTCGCCATCATACGTCTAATAAGACGACATTCTGGGCAAAACGTCGGTAGAGGAACTTTTATTTTTTCGTAAAAATTAAAATCCTCAGAGTCTATTACGAAATCTTTTTTACAATTCTGACAATTTCTAGTTTCGTTTTCCATATTATTTTAAAAGTTTTTAAAATAATTTAGTTATGTCGTGATAAGTAACAAAAATCATTAAAAGAATCAAAATCCCAAAACCAATCATATTAGCAGTATTTACAAATTTTGGATTCATGCGTGAGCCCTTAATTTTTTCAATAAGTAAAAACAATAATCTTCCTCCATCAAGAGCAGGAAAAGGTATCAAATTTATTATTGCTAAATTTACAGATATAAGTGCTGCAAAAGAAAGAAGGTATATAAAACCAAATTTATAGGCATCTCCAACTATTCCGACCATACCAACTGGTCCTGAAACATCAGATAGGCTTCCCTTGCCTTGTACACCTTGTGAAATAAGCGTATAAAGCCCGACAACTGTTCCTTTTGTGATAAACCAATCAAGCTTCATTCCCTCCCAAAAAGACTGCAAAATGGGCAATTTGGCAGTACCTATCTGATCCATCGCTATGCCTATCATAGGTTTTCCATCGGAAATTTCTATCTTGGGAGAAACCTTGGCTGTGTAAATATTTACATCCTTTCCACGAGTATAACCAATATCAATTTCTTCAAAAGGATGAGAAACAATAAATGATTTCAAGGTATCAGGATTTATATTTGAAACAGAATCAACACCAGAAACAATCGAAATTATTTTATCTCCTGATTTAAGCCCGGAAAGTTGTGCTGGAGATTTATCCGAAACTGAAACAACTACCAAGTGTACATCTTTTAATGCAAAACCTTTTGGCTCACTTCCAACTGAAGTAGGAAGTCCCGACATAAATCCGATAGAAAGCAAAACCCAAGCAAGTAAAAAATTAGAAAATATTCCAGCAAAAAGAACTATCGCTTGTTGCCATTTTGGTTTATTTACAAAACTTCTTGACGCATCAGGACCGTTAGTATTTTCTTCATCTGGATTCTCACCGTAAATTTTTACAAAACCGCCCAATGGTAAAGCATTGAAGGTATATTCTGTTTCTCCGTATTTCTTACCAAATAATTTGGGTGGAAAACCAAAACCAAATTCATCTACTCTGATGCCAAATTTTTTAGCAGTAAAAAAATGCCCCGCTTCGTGGACCAAAACTAGCACCAATAGTATAATTATAAAAATTAAAATATTCATATTAGCCCATTACCTCTTTCTCTTTCTTCTCGAAAAGTACTTCCAAATTTTTATTTGTTTCATCTATAATTTTTTGTAATTCATCTTTGGCTCGCATCTTTTCATCCTCTGTCATTTTGCCATCACGTTCTTGTTTTTGAATTTCTTCCCAAACATCACCTCTTTCTTTTCTTACCGTTATTCTCCCTTCTTCTAACTTCTCTTTTAAGACTTTTACTAATTTTTGTCTTGTTTCAGTAGTGAGTTGTGGAAAAATAACTCTAAGACCCAATTCGTCAGTTGCAACAGACAATCCTAAATCTGCAACAGTAATTGCTTTTTCGATTGCTTTTATTTGATTTTTATCCCAAGGAGCAACTCTTAAAGTTTTTGGATCTTCAACAGAAATAGAAGAGACATTTTTGATAGATTGATAAGAACCATAAGTCTCTATTGAAACACCATCAAGTACCATAACTGAAGCCCTACCTGTTGAAAGCTGACTATATTCTTTGCCTAAAAACTCTTCTACTTTCTTTAAACCAATTTTAAAATTTGAAAAATTATATTGCATATTTTTATATTATATCACATTTTATAATTTTGGTATCGCCAAAGCTACAGACTCCATAAGACTTTTTATCGACGATCCAGGCTGAGAAAGGTAAACTCTTACTTTTAATATTTGGTTAAAAAAATCAGTATCTTCATTTAAATAAAGCTTTTCTACAAAAATTTTTTTATGCAAAACAACCTCAAGTGCATTTAAAAATTTGATTGCTTTCGAACGATTTGATTCTTGTGAAAAGGCTTCAAAATCTTCTTCTGCCTGTGCAGGAAAGTTGTCTTCATCTGCTTTTTTTACCAAATCTTTTACAAACAAAATCCTATCATTTAAAGACATCTTTAAAAATTCTTCTGCTTGTTTTAGCTCATCTCCTCCATCGCTTTTTATTTTGATTAAATAGAACCTAGATAATAAGGTCGGTAAAATAATCGCAGTATCTGGAACTATTAAGAAAAAAATAGTGTTGTCTATCGGCTCTTCAAACATTTTTAGCAAAGTATTTTGAGCTTCAATAAGAAAATTATTTACCGAAATTACAAAAACTTTTTTGTTTTTTGAAATTCCTTTCTCTATGCTTTGGGATTTCAAGTTTCGAGCATCGTCAATTTTAAAAGAATCAAGAGTAATTTGATTAAAATCTGGATTACCTTCTATTTTTACTCCAATACTTTCTATAAATTCCACAACTGGAGGTAAAATATCTTCTTTTTTCCCCTCAATTAAATACGCATGATGTAAATTGTTTTTATCTAAATGATCTTTAATCATAGGCTTTAGACACTCTAGGTTTTAGTCAGTTTCCTAGTGTCTAGGACTTTTATTTTTTGCTAATTACTGTCTTTTTATATACATCTAAGTGTTCAAGCGCAATCCCAGTTCCTTTAGCAACACAAAACAAAGCATCTTCGGCAAGTGTTGCTTTCACTCCTGTCTTTCTATAAACCAAATCTGTAAGATTCCTCAACATAGATGAACCCCCTGTCATGATAATGCCATGATCGATAATATCAGATGCAAGCTCTGGAGGAGTTTCTTGTAATACATTTTTTATTGCTTTTACTATTTGTTTTAATTCTGCATCAATTGCCTTTACTATTTCATTTGTTCCAACCTGAACAGAGCGGGGCAGTCCTTGTATAAAATCTCTTCCCTTTATGGTAACGCGAAGTTCTTCTTCAAGTTGAATTGCTGCACCAATTTTTATTTTTACTTCTTCGGCAGTCCTATCTCCAATAGCTAAGTTAAAAGTCTTTTTAATATAATCAGCTATTGCTTGGTCAATTTTATTTCCAGCACACTTTACCGAAGTAGATGCAACAATCCCGCCAAGTGAAATAACTGCTACGTCAGTGGTTCCTCCTCCAATATCTACAATCATATATCCTTTTGATTCATAAATTGGTATTCCTGCTCCTATCGCTGCCAAAATCGGCTCTTTTACAACATAAGCATTTTTAGCTCCTGCTCGAATAGCTGCTTCTATGACAGCCCTTCTTTCTGTGGAAGTCACTCCAGCTGGTACTGATATCATCACATCAGGCTTAAAAAGATTAAACTTCCCCATTGCTTTATTTATAAAATAACGAAGCATCGCTTCTGTCACACGATAGTCAGCAATAACTCCATCTTTCATTGGGCAATAAGTAATAATAGATTCTGGCGTTTTTCCAATCATATCTTTTGCTTCAAAACCTATAGCCAAGATTTTATTATCCTGTTCAGAAACCGCTACCACAGAAGGCTCGTTCAAAACGATGCCCTTTCCAGGCAAGAAAACAAGGGTATTGGCTGTCCCTAAATCTATCCCTAATTTTTTTGAAAAAATTCCCATATAAGTAAATATATCATAAGTCATGCTAAAATAGAAAGATGAAAATTGTGACCATAATACCCCTAAAAAGAGGATTTCTAAAAGAGGAATTAACATATTTTACAGCATCAGAAATTAATATCGGAGATGTCGTTAATGTTCCAATACGTAATCGTAAAATCTTAGGATTAGTGACGTCAATTAGTGACGCAACTAACATAAAATCTGATATAAAAAATTTACAATTTAATTTAAAAAAAATAATAGAAGTAAAAGAAAGATCAATGTTCTTAAAAGAATTCATTGAATCTGTATTTTTAACTGGAAAATATTTCGTATCAAAAAATAACAATTCCATGGTCGCTTTAATGCCTGCGATATTAAGAGAAGAATATGACAAAATATCAAAATTCTCTATTCAAAATATCACACCTAAAGAAGAGCAAGAATCCTCTTCAATAAAAAATCAAACTCCAAAGAATATAAAAGCAGAAAAATTACTTTTTCAAGCACAATTCGAAGACAGAATTTCTTTTTATAAAACATTAATTCGTGGATCTTTTGCTCAAAAAAAATCCATTTTTATAGTATTACCAACAGAAAAATATATTGAAGAATTTTCTCAGTTCCTTGAAAAAGGCATAGAAGGCTTTGTTGTTTCAATTCACGGAGGTTTCAGCCCCAAAAAACAACTAAAAAAAATAGAACAAATAATGTCATCGACCCACCCAATACTTATAATAGGTACGGCGCCTTATCTCTCCGTACCACGCAAAGACTTAGAAACAATAATATTGGAACACGAAAATTCAAATGCTTATAGAATGATGGCAAAACCAAATTTTGACTTACGAAAATATGTAGAAATTTTTGCCTCAAAAGTAAATGCTAAATTAATCTTTGGAGATTTTTTATTACAATATGAAACAATAGCTAGAATTGGATTAGATAATTTTGGTGAAGTGCACCCCCTATCTTATAGAACAAATTTCGATGGAGAAATAAAAATAATAAATAAGGAGATTGCTATTCCAAATATAAATTCAGAAAAAAAAGAAAAATTTAAAGTATTAAAAAATGAAAGCATAAGAGATATAAAAAATGCTATTTTAAACAAAGAAAATGTCTTTATTTTCTCACTTAGAAAAGGCCTAGCGACTCTTACAGTTTGTCGAGATTGCAATGAGCCAGTAATGTGTGAAAAATGCTCTGCTCCACTTGTACTTTATTTATCTCGTGATGGTAAAAAAAGAATGTTTAGTTGTAATAGATGTAAAAAAGAGATTAATCCAGAAACCACTTGTTCAAATTGCAAAAGCTGGAATTTAATGCCTTTGGGAATAGGCACCGACACAATACATGAAGAAATAAAACAAAACTTACCCGGGGTTAAAATATTTAAATTAGACAAAGAATCAGCCAAAACAAATACTGAGGCAAAAAAAATAATAGATAATTTTGAAGAATGTCATGGGGCCATACTTATTGGAACGGAAATGACATTCTTTTATCTTAAAAATAAGGTTCCATTATCTCTCATAGCTTCCCTTGATTCACTTTGGAGTATCCCAAATTTTAGAATGGGAGAAAGAATCATTCAACTCATAATTTCAATAATTAGCAAAACTGAAAAGAAACTCATAATAGAAACAAAAAACAATGATGACAGAGCAATCAAGGCTATTACAACTGAAAACTTACTTTCTTTCGTTCGAGAAGAATTACAGGACAGAAAAGAACTCAAGTATCCGCCATATGCACGTTTTATTAAAATTACTCATTTAGGAGATAGAGAAAAAACAATAAATGCAAAAAGAATCCTTCAAGAGCTATTGAAGGAATATAGCCCTGAAATCTTTAGCGGATTTATTGCAAAAGAAAAAGGTAAATACTCTACCAACGCACTAATAAAACTAGAATTTAAAAAATGGTCTCTACCAGAACTTTCAACTAATTCTAATATAGATCAAAATCTTTTTGAAAAACTAACTTCTCTACCATTGAATTTTTCCATAAACATAGACCCTGAGGATCTACTTTAAAAAAATTGTGGATAATTTGTTTTTGTTTGTTTTTATTTATGTTATACTATGAGTAGGTATGTCCACAAATTACCAGCAAAAACAAAATAATGGTGTCATTACTATTATTATCGGCTTTATTAAAAGCCCGGTTTTTGTTGATAAAGTTTAGCAGACATAAAAAACTCTAAAACACCAACAAGAACCGGCAAGAAATGCCGATTTTTTTGTTTTAGATTAGTTCTTTGAAAAAATATTGTTAGTAAATAAATAAGTATTAACCAAAAACCCAAATGCCATGAAAAAAACATGTTTATTAGTTTATCCAAATCTTTGTGAAACAAAGTGGTGTAAAGACATCTTAGAAGGTAAAGGCATAGCAACAGGGATCTGCCAAACAATGTCAAGGCTTCATGAAAAGATGACAAGGCATTACGATTTTGTTATCGTTGTTGGCAAAAATCTACCACATGTTGAAAACTCAGAAAGGTTTAGTTCTACAGGAGAAGTAATAAGTCTTCTCAAAACAAACAGAATAAATTTTCTGATATTAGAAGATGAAACACCAAATTCTAGAAAAGTTATTGAATTTTTACAGAAACAGGAAAAAACTCAATCAATTGAACCATGTTGGCCAGAAATTGAACCTACCAACTATGAACTTAAAGCTACGGGCACCAATTAAATTCCTACGTTAATACTTGTACAAAAAAAGCCTTCAGAAATGAGGGCTTATTTTTTATGAAACTAAAACTGTAAATTCGCCTTTTTGTTTTACTGGATTTTTTATTAGATATTCTAAAACTTCAGCCGGATTCCCTGTTTTAAATTCTTCATATATTTTTGTAAGTTCTCTTGCAATACAAACTTTTTTATTCGGACAAAATTTTTGCAAAGATTCTAATGTTTTTAAAATCCTATGAGGTGACTCATAAAAAACCATTGTCCTTTTTGAGAGAGATATTTCTTTAAATAAAGTTTCTCTTCCTTTTTTATGTGGTAAAAAACCAAGAAAAGTAAATTCGTGAGTTGGTAAACCTGAGGCAGAAAGTGCTGTGACTAAAGCTGTTGCTCCAGGAATTGGGATTATTTCTACTTCATCTTTAAATTTTTCTTTTATTTGCGATACAAGCATTGCTCCTGGATCTGAGATACCTGGAGTCCCTGCGTCTGAAACTAATGCTAAATTCTTCCCCCATTCTAAGAGTTCAAAAATTTTATCTGTTTTTGATAGTTTACTTTGAGCATGATAGCTCATGGTTGGTTTGTTAATTGCATATTTATCAAGCAACCTTTTAGTCATTCTGGTATCTTCGCACAATATCAAATCAACTTCTTTTAAGGTTTCTATTGCGCGGTATGTGATATCTCCCATATTGCCGATTGGTGTCGCCACTACGTAAAATTTAGACATAAAATGAGTATATCAGAATATTAATAAATAAAAAAACCCAATAAATCATCAAAAGACGAATCATTGGGTTTTTCCTAATTAAATCATTTAGGGATAATCCTTATCATCTCATAAAATAAGAGAAACCAAGCTCCCGCGAAAACCGTAAGCCAGAATATTGGAATTATAATCATTCCTTTAATCTTTGAGTTGATTGAGATTAAGTAATCACGGAGACTTAGAAAAAGAATCCCCAGTGCAATAATTAAAAACACTGAGCCAAAGACAGTAAAAAATCCCCCGATCAGTGTGTGCATTTTGTATGTCACATAAGCAAATGACATAAAAATGGCTGACAGGGCCGTACAGAGAAATCCAAGGCCTTTGACAATACTCTCAGACCTTTTTACCATTGTGACAGAATTACTTTTCATAAGCTTGTTTTTTAATTGTTCGTTTATTAACTTAATTATCTAATCTAAAAGCCCTTGAGACTCTCAAATCAGACAACTAAATTAACAAAAAAACCTTCTTTACAAAGGGCTAAATATTTATTTTTATATTAACATATTTATAATAAATTACAAGATAATAAAAAAACCGCCCTTTCGGACGGTTTTTCTTTTTATTCTTTTATTAAATCAGTCAGGATTACAACATGACTTTCGGGACGAACTTCAAGAACTCCACCAGAGACTTTAAATTTTTTGTCTTCAGTTCCAGTTTTTAAAATTAGCTCACCAGATGACAACGCAGACACAAGCTGAGTGTGATTCGGCAAAACTTCGATTATCCCAGTTTGCGTAGGCACAAAGAGAGCCTCTCCCTCCCCTTCATAAGCAATTTTGTCTTTCCCGATAATTGTAATTTTTAACTTTGCCATTTTTTTATTTGGTTTCTTCAGCTAATACATCTTCAATATTTCCTTTCATATAAAATGCCTGTTCAGAGATATGATCGTATTTACCTTCCAAAATTTCTTCAAAACCTTTAATCGTTTCTTCAAGTGGTACATATTTTCCAGGTCGTCCAGTAAATTGCTCTGCTACGAAGTTTGGCTGTGAAAGGAATTTTTGAATTCTACGTGCTCTTGAAACAGCAAGCTTGTCATCATCAGAAAGTTCGTCCATACCGAGAATTGCAATGATATCTTGCAAATCTTTATACCTCTGTAAAATTTTCTGGATCCCTCTGGCAACATTGTAATGCCTTTCGCCGATTATATTTGGGTCAAGAATTGTTGAAGTAGAGTCTAGTGGGTCCACTGCTGGGTAAATACCAAGCTCAGATAATGGTCTTGAGAGCACGACAGTAGAGTCTAAGTGTGAGAACGTGGTAGCTGGAGCTGGGTCTGTAAGGTCATCAGCTGGCACGTAAATAGCTTGCACTGAGGTAATAGAACCTTTATCAGTAGAAGTGATTCTTTCTTGCAAATTTCCCATTTCTGATGCAAGTGTTGGCTGATATCCCACAGCTGAAGGCATACGGCCAAGAAGTGCGGACACCTCAGAACCCGCTTGAGTAAATCGGAAAATATTATCCATAAACAAAAGCAGGTCTTTTCCTTCTGTATCACGGAAGTGTTCAGCCATAGTAAGAGCAGAAAGTGCAACACGAGCACGAGCACCTGGTGGTTCATTCATCTGTCCGAACACGAGCATCGTTTTATCCAAAACTCCGGAATCTTTCATTTCTTTATATAAATCATTTCCTTCACGAGTTCGCTCTCCAACTCCCGCGAACACAGAATATCCTCCGTGCTCAGCTCCGATGTTTCTGATGAGCTCCTGAATAACGACAGTCTTTCCAACTCCGGCACCTCCGAAGAGTCCAACCTTCCCGCCTTTCAAGAACGGACACATGAGATCAATAACTTTAATACCAGTTTCTAATACTTCTGTCTTTGGAGATTGTTGTGCAAAAGTAGGAGCCGTGCGGTGAATGGGCATTCTCTTTGAATTTTTTGGTGCTGGCATTTCATCAATAGGATTTCCTGTGACATCAAACATTCTTCCGAGTGTTTCCTTCCCAACAGGTACTGTAATATATGCACCTGTATCAATAACTTCATCTCCACGAGAAAGTCCGTCTGTTGAAGTCATAGCTATCGTTCGCACTTCATTTAAACCTAGGTGACCCGCAACTTCAAGTACGAGATCAGTCTTTCCTTCTCTTTTAACTGTCAAAGCATTTAAAAGTGCTGGCAACTGCCCTTCGAATCTTACATCTACGACTGCTCCAATAATTTGTGATATTTTTCCTTTTTGCATTTTGTTTATAAAATTATTAATAATTAATTAACGTTTAAAGCTTCTGCTCCGGCGACTATTTCGGAAAGCTCTCTTGTAATACCATCTTGTCTTGCATGATTGTAAGAGAGCATAAGTCCCTCTAATATCGTCGATGCACTGTCTCCTGCGTTTTTCATTGCAAACATTCTAGCAGAATGCTCTGACGCAAATGCTTCAGCAAGAGTCTGATAAACGACTACATCCACAAGTCCTGGCAAAATCCCACTCAATATTGATTCCAAATCTGGTTCAAATTTATAATCGTGGAATTTATTGTGTTCTTCTTTTATGTCAGCTTCTTCACCAGAAATATCAATAACATTTTTAACTGTCATTGGACTTATTGGGAAAAGTTCCCTGATGACTGGCTTGTATGTTGTAGACTTCAAAAATTCAGTATATAAAATTTTTACACTTGCATAGTCTCCTTCAATAAATTCTTTTGCAACTAAATCGCTCAATTCTTTTGTCTGTTCAATAGCTGAATATTCAGAAAAAGTTATGAAGCTTGCGAAAAGTGGTATCCCTAATTTTTTACAAATCTTTTCGCCATATTTCCCGATAGTCACAGCTTTCATTTCTTTGCCACGTGATTCTTCCTTTTTTAGATATGCTGACAATGCTCGTAAAAGGTTTGAATGATATCCTCCACAAAGACCTTTATTGCTCGTTATAATCACAATCAACTCCTTGTTTGATTTCCCTGCAACCATCAAACGATTCTCAACATCTTTATTTTTTGAAAGATTAACCAAAAGCTCAAGCGCATATCGTGAATATGCTCGTGATGAAAGAGCCTTGTCCACAGCACGACGCATCTTGGAAATAGAAACCATCTCCATCGTTTTGGTGATTTTCTTGATATTTCCAACTGACTTTATTTTTTGTTTTATTGCTTTTGTTGCAAGTGGCATTCTAATTTTTTATTTTAAAATTAATTCCCCATAAATTCCTTAATTGCTTCCTTTAATAAATTCTCGATTTCTGGTGTCCAATCCTTTTCTATTTTTACAAGCATGTCTTTCTTTGATCTTTCTAAGAATGCATAGAAATTCTCTTCCCAGGCTTTGATTTCTGTAATTTCAAGCTCATCTAGATATCCTTCATTAACTGCATAAACAGAGCAAACTTGCTTTGCGACATGAATTGGAGAATATTGATTCTGTTTCAAAAGTTCTGTAACTCTTTTACCTCTATTTATTGCCTTCTTGGTTTCAGGATCAAGATCAGAGTCAAATTGCGCAAATGATTCAAGTTCACGATACTGCGCCATTGCGAGTTTCATTTTACCAGCAACTTTTTTCATTGATTTGATTTGAGCCGAAGATCCTACGCGAGACACAGAAAGTCCTACGTTAATAGCTGGACGAATTCCTTTGTTAAAAAGACTTGTTTCCAGGAAAATCTGTCCGTCTGTAATAGAAATAACATTTGTAGGAATATAAGCAGACACATCGCCAGCCTGAGTTTCAATAATAGGGAGCGCTGTAATTGAACCGCCTCCATAATTTTTATTTAAACGGCATGCACGTTCAAGTAAACGAGAATGTAAATAGAAAACGTCTCCAGGATAAGCTTCACGGCCAGGTGGACGACGAAGTAAGAGTGAAATTTCTCGATATGCTACAGCATGTTTTGATAAGTCATCATAAATAATTAAAACGTCCTTTCCTTTATCTAAAAAGTATTCCCCAAGTGCGCATCCAGAATAAGGAGCAAGATATGAGAAAGCAGGACCGTCAGATGATCCAGCTGAAACTACAATTGTGTAGTCCATTGCTCCTGCTTCTTTTAGTTTTCCTACGATACGGGAAATTTTTGATTGTTTTTGTGAAATTGCTACATAAATACAAATAAGGTTTTGTCCTTTTTGGTTTATTATAGTGTCTATGGCTATGGCCGTCTTACCCGTTTGTCTGTCTCCGATAATGAGCTCACGCTGACCACGGCCGATAGGGATCATAGCGTCGATTGATTTTAATCCAGTCTGCACAGGAGTTCTCACCCCCTCACGAGTCATGACGCCAGATGCAATCTTCTCAACTGGATAAATAGCATCTTCCTTTATAGCGCCACGTTCATCGATAGGAGCACCAAGAGGATTTACAACACGGCCAATGAATTTCTCACCGACAGGTATAGAAAGAATTTTGTTTGTTCGCTTTACAGTTTCCCCTTCCTTGATTTTAGAAAAATCTCCGAGGACAATAGCTCCCACAGAGTCTTCTTCCAAGTTGAGCGCAAGACCAACTGCCCCTGATTCGAAAGATATCATTTCAGATGACTGACATTTTGATAGACCTGATATCTTTGCAATTCCGTCTGAGATACTCATCACAGTCCCATATTCAAACATTTCGGCTCCGCCCTGGAAACCTGCAATTCTCTTTTTTAAATTTTCTATTGTTGTATTTGCGCTCATATTTTTATAATATTATTTAATAATTAATTCTTCTAATTTTTTTAATCCTGCCATAATGCTGGAGTCATAAATAACTCCGTTAAATTTACCCCTAAACCCTCCTATTAATTCTTTTCTAATTTTTATTACTTCTGGCTTCCTTGAGACACCACTACCTGGTGAAACCTTCTCAAGAAAACTTTTTATTTTGTTCACTGTGTCGGCAGATATCTGGTGTGCGACTTCTATCTGTACACCCCTCTTCTCCAAATCAAGCTCTGTAATTCTTTCTAAGTGATAAAGAATGGACGGCATCTGCGCTTTTAAATTCCTCTTTTCCAAAAAATCAAAAAATTTTGCATCAAGATTCTCAACCTTCTCATTAGAAAGTTCAAATAGTGCTTGAGCTAATTGTTTCGATTTAATCATTATCTTACAGACGAATTTAACATTACCTTGATAATATCTTCTCCTTTACCTTTTTCTACATAACCTTCGATAACCTTACGAACACCATCAGAAACTAAGGTCGCAGCATCTTTACGAACTTGTTCGTCTGCATTCTTTTTTTCTTTTTCTGCATCAATACGCGCTTGTTTGATAATTTCTTCTTTTTCAAGATTTGCTTTATCTTTTGCTTCTTTTACTATTTCCTTACCATCTGCCGCTGATGTAGAAATTATCTGCTTCGCACTTTCTTTTCCTTCTCGTATTATTTCTTCTTTCTTGATGTTTGCATTCAGAACTTCAGTCTTAGCTATTTGTGCATTATCTAATCCGTCAGTAATCTCTTTGGTTCTGTCTTTCATCAATTTAGAAAGGGGCTTGGCCGCTAACCAATAGAGAAGTCCCAAAACCAAACCGAAATTCACGATTTGCGCAATCATCAACTTCCAGTCTATGTGAAATGTTGTTATTAATTCGTTCATGTGTTTTTAAGAACAATCCTTTAGAAAAATTCTTTAAGGACCGTCCTTCTAATTACTTTATTGAAAATGCGATAACCAAACCGTAAATTGCAACTGCTTCTGCGAATGCTGAAACGATAAGCATAGGAACTAAAATTTTTCCTGTTGCTTCTGGGTTTCTGCCAATTGACTCCATGGCCTTTGCTCCTACCATGCCAATACCTAATGCTGCTCCTATGCCAGTAAGACCTATTGCTAGAGCTTTTGCTAAAGGAACTAAATCTACTACTGTTTTTGCTACTTGTGTTGTATCCATAATTTTGTTTTTCCCTTTCGGGATATTAATAATAATTAATAATAATTTTTTCGACTAATTTATAATAAATTTTAAACACTTGCTAATACTTCTTTTTCTTTATGTTCATGTTCTTCATGCTCCGAATGGTCTTGACTTGCTATCGTAAAATAAACTGTAGCCAATAAACTAAAAATCAAAGCCTGAATAAGACCGACAAAAACCTCTAAAAATAAAAACGGCCCTGGCACAATGTAAGCAAATATTGCTCCCATTGACGCCAAAAGCACTTCTCCTGCGAATACATTACCAAACAATCGAAAAGAAAGCGAGGCTATTTTTGCGAACTCTCCCAATAATTCAAGTAACCCAACAAATAAAGTAATAGGTGCAACAATAAGGATGCTTGGGTCCTTTCGAACCTTTGTAAAAATCGAAAATATAGCACTTAAATTAATATATTTGTTAAAAGCTTTCCATACACCAATAACCATAATGCCAAATACGTTCGATAAAATGACTACCATGATAGAAAGAGCCAAAGTTGTGTTAATGTCAGCGGTTCCAGAACGCAAAAAAGGCACGAATGCGGAAGTCGCCCCCTCTTGCACTAGTAAGCCGATGGATCCAAAAATTGGCAACAATCCCAACCAGTTGTTTACTAAAATAAAAATAAACAAAGAAAATACAAATGGAAAAATTCGAACTGAAATCCTACGGTCATTTGTAACTTGGTCAACTAAATCTAATGCTCCTTCTAAAATTACTTCAAACATGTTTTGGAGTTTCCCAGGAATTTTTTTTAATTTCAACCTAATAGCTAAAGATAAAACAAGTACTACCAAAACTGCTGCCCATGAAGTGATAAGTGAGTTTGTAACCTGAAAATTTCCAATATGAAAAATTGGTTCAGCATATATTGTCACCTCGTGACTTATTTCTGGTGTTGTATTTTGTTGTATTGTATTCGTATTTTCCATCCTATTTTTCTTCTTTCTTTATTTCTTTGTGTGAAGGGATATTCAAACTTTTTTTATAACTCTTTATTTCTCGATAAATCCCAAAACAAGTAATACCAAAACCAGCTATGATAATTGCAAAAAATACTAGCTGACTACCGGTTGATTTACCAAAATAATTTACTAACAAAAGACACAAAACTAATGGAATAATTATCCAAGAAGTTGTTTTAACATAAAAAAGCATTACCGGCCTCCAATAATTCACATTATTCTCTTGTGGTAAGCTATTTTTATTGATATCTTTATCGTTTTCAATCATAAAAATAAAAGCCAAGTGGCTTTCTCTCATTATAAATGAAACGTCAAAAAGATGCAATTGTGAATAAATTAGCCGATATATCTAAAAATAATCAATCTTTATTGCTTTCCGAACTTCAGCCATTGTTTCTACCGCTGCCTCTCTTGCTTTGACAGTTCCTTCTTGTAAAATTTTCATTACTGCTTGAGGATCTTTTGCTAGATTTTCTCTCCTTTCTCGAATTGGTGCAATTAATTTTTCCAATACTTCAATCAGACGCTTTTTTATAACAACATCTCCAAGGCCACCTTTTTCATATTGTTTTTTTAATTCTACTATTTCATCTTTATTTTCATCAAAAATATCCAAATATGTAAATACAACATTGCCCTCTACTTTACCAGCATCATTTACATGTATGTGGTTTGGATCAGTGTACATATTCATAACTTTTTTTGAAACTACTTCTAGACTGTCAGAAATATAAATTGCATTATTAAGAGACTTAGACATTTTAGAATTTCCATCAATACCTACGAGTCTTCCTGTATCACCTGTCAAATGTTTAACCCGATTAAAAGTTTTTCCATATAAACGATTGAAATCATCCACTATTTCATTCACTTGTTCTATTACTGGCAACTGATCTTCGCCAACTGGAATTAAATTTGCTTTTGCAAAAAGAATATCTGCAGCCTGAGAAACAGGATACGCCAAAAACCCTGCTGGTACATCTTCTCCAAAACCTTTATCTTTCATTTCATTTTTTACTGTTGGATTTCTTTTTAAACGTGCCAAGGTAACGAGATTTAAAAATAGGACAGTAAGTTCTGCAATTTCTGGTACCTCAGACTGAATAAACATGGTTGTTTTCTTGGGATCAAGACCACAAGCAAGATTATCAAGCGCAACCTCTAAGACATTCCCTCTTACTTTTTCTGGGTTATCTGCATTGTCAGTAAGCCCTTGAATATCAGCAACCATATAAAAAGATTTATCCGCCTCGTTTTGTAATTTAATTCTGTTTTGGATTGATCCGACAAAATGACCCAAATGCAACTTGCCTGTTGGGCGATCTCCTGTAAGCACAATTTTTATATCTTTAGCCATAGAACCATTATAACATATCCTCCCATATCAAAAAGAAGGTTTCCCCATTTTAATAACAGATTGCTAACTTTTACAACTTTCATATCAAATCTTCTATGATAGAATGACTCTATGGTAAAAAATGCAAAAAATAATTTACGTATTCCTCCACAAAATAT
>CAIVNB010000046.1 GCA_903907175.1 uncultured bacterium | reverse complement strand
TGTAGTGCACCAGAAGCAGCTGCTACGTCCTCTGGACGAGCATTTGAAATTCTCTGCAAGAGAATGGTGTTAGCCTGATCAAGGTTTGCCTGGGCAATAGCTATTAATCTTTTTTGACTTTCAAGTGCTGATTGATAAGCATTATAATTTGAAACATAATTTGAAGCTTTTTTATTTGGAATATGAATTACCCAGTTAGAAACATTAGAACTGTTAATTGAGGGAAACTTTATATATAATCCAGAATCTCCAATCGGTTGTGGTACTACTGAGTTAACACCCCCGTTAATATTATCTAAAATTCCTGAAGCTAAGAAACTTGAACCTCCAGTAGTATAATATACTGTAATTTTCACATCCCCTTCTTTATTTAATATATAATTCCCACTGATTGTTGGGGCAATATAATTACTTACTTCTCCGTCTGAGACAACTTCTAGTGTTGAATTAAGTAAATTCCTATAAGCCGATTCCACTGCCAAATTTTGTTGTTTGGTTACTGTATCAAAATTAACTTGCGCTGTCTCTACTGTGGCTTTTGCCACATCAATATCTGCTCCAGTAGCACCATTTATTAATTTTTGATAATTTGCTTTTGCGATCTCGAGCGCCCCACGAACATCCGTATAATCTAAATTAGCTAATATCTTACCCTTTTTAACAGCATCTCCCTGTTTTACATAAACAGCAGCAACTCTGCCCGTTTTTGGAAAAGCTAAATCAATAGTTTCACCATTCTTTACT
This sequence comes from uncultured bacterium, assembly GCA_903907175.1. Classification (GTDB taxonomy): domain Bacteria; phylum Patescibacteriota; class Minisyncoccia; order Phycocordibacterales; family UBA9973; genus UBA9973. Next base: position 7,291 of record CAIVNB010000046.1, on the reverse strand, counting down.
TGATCATTTTGATTAATAGATACTTGTCCAATGTCCCCTGATTTAGGTGCATAGCCAACAAATTTATAAACAAAAAATCCTGCAACTACAACAATTAAAAATGTTATCGGTAAAACAATCTTCGGAGAACCTAATATTTTTAAAATTTTATTTTTCATAATTATTTTTTATTCAATACTTTTATAATTTTTATTAATTCTTTTTTTTCTTTATCGCCTAATTTAGAAAAAATACTTTTTAATATCAAAATTTTTTTACTTTTGAAGGATTTTAAAAACTTCCATATGTTTTCGGTAAAAGAAATCCTTGTAATTCTTTTATCCTTTTTACTAACTTCTCTTTTTAACAACTTTTTTTTACAAAGTGTTTCAATAATAGCCGTAGCAGAAGGTGGTTTGATTTGTAAATGTTCTGCCACCTCTTTCATCGTTGGTTTTCCTTTTTCAATTACAAAATGCAATACTTCCATTTGAGACACAGAAAAACCAAATTCTTTGGATTTCTTGCGAAGTTCATTAACCATCCTATAGTGGAACGACATAATAGAATCTTCAAATTCCTGTTCCAGGTTGTAATTATCTTGTTTTTTTAGGGACATAACAATAATAGTTAGTTTAACTAACTATTAAAGGAGTATAGTAAAATAAAAAATATTTGTCAAATCTAGACAAAAAGCTATTTGTAGTCAGGACCTTCTTCTGTTATGCCAAATTTATAGTTAGAAAGTCTAGCCAGTGCGTATAATAAACTAGATAATCTATTTAAATATGCTTTAGTAAAATCACTTATTTCTATTTTACCTTCGTCGGCTACTCCTATTACCCTTCTCTCTGCCCTACGTGCTATTGTCCGAGCAACATCAAAAAGTGTAGCCATCTCTGAACCTCCAGAAATGAAGAAGGTTGTTATCGGCGGAAGTTCTCTTTCTATCCAATCAATAATTACTTCTATCTCTTTTACCTTCTCGTCTGTCATGGACATCGGGGACCCTGCAATTTCAGCTTGAATAATAAAAAGATTTTTTTGAACTTCATGAATCATTTTAGAAAAATTTGTTCCATCTGCCAAAATTAATTTTTCTTTTTCCGCTTTTACTTTACATAACCCTAAAAAAGAATTAATTTCATCAAGTGATCCAAGTACTTCTGCAATAGCCGAGCTTTTTGAAATTCTCTGATCACAACCAAATGTTTTTGTTGTTCCATTGTCCCCTTTTCTTGTATATAACATATATTTAATATATCAATTTTTTACTTCAATTCCAAACTTTTTTAATACCTTCATTAAAACACTAACTGGCAAGCCGATAACATTCAATGAATCACCTTCTACTTTTTCTACAAAAGATTTTTCTGTAATATCATTCAAGGTATATGAACCTGCGTATTTTAAAGGGTTCCCTTCTTTTATATAATCTCTAATAATTTTTATAGATAATTTTTTGAAAGTAATTTTGGTCTCAACCGCCTGAGAAATTATCTTTGAATTTTTTGTATCTATCACTGTAAAACCAGTAAAAACTGAATGAGTATGTCCACTCAGTTTTTTTAATGTTTCGAGCGCTTTTTCTTTCGTATGTGGTTTCCCTATAACTTTCCCTTTAAAATAAATAAACGTATCTGCAGAAATAATAACTGCATTTTTATATTTTTTAACTACTGTCTCTGCTTTTCCTCTAGATAAAAATGTGGCAAGCTCTCTTGGAGCTAGGGGTAAGGTCATATCTTCGATATAATCACTCGAAACAACCTCGAACTTAAGTCCGGCTTTTGCCAATAATTCTTTTCTCTTTGGTGAAGTCGAAGCTAAGATAATTTTTCTTGCCATATCTTTAATTTGTGCGCGGAGGGAGACTCGAACTCCCATGCCCGTGAGGGCGCTACCACCTCAAGGTAGTACGTCTACCAGTTTCGCCACCCGCGCATACTAAAACTCTATCAAAAAATCCACCCTGAGTCTATCGAATGGGTGGATTTTTTTATTTTTATTATTCTTTTTTAGTCTCTTCTATTTCTTTCTCAATTTCTTCATCCGCTGCAATCTCATTTTGAGTTATTGAACGTAATTTCCTTCGTACGTCTTTTACAGCCTTAGTTCTGACATAATATAATTTTGATCGGCGAGCACGAGATTTCTTTGTTACTTCAATTTTATCTATATTTGGAGAAAACAGTGGGAAAATTCTTTCAACTCCAACACCTGAGGCCACTCTTCGTACTGTAAAAGTAGCACCAATTTCTTTGCCATGTTTTCGAGCAAGTACTAACCCTTCAAAAGCCTGAAGACGAATCTTGCCTTTTTCATCTAATATTTTAGACCAAACACGAACTGTATCACCCGCATTAAAATCAATCTTACTGCGAGCTTCTATGTCCACTGGACTTAATTGTATTTTTGTAACTGCCATGGAAAGACTTTAGCATAAAACCTTATTTATGGCAAACTTACAAATAAATTATATAAGGGACATTTCTTTACCTACATCTCCAAGTATTTTGAGCGCTTGATCTATTTGATCCTTTGTATGAGCAGCTGAAACTTGAAAACGAAGTCGAGCAGTCCCTTCTGGAACAACTGGAAACCATAACCCTACTACATAAAGTCCGTGTTCTAAAAGTTTTTTACTCATATCTTGAGTAATTTTCGCATCATTAAGCATTACAGGAACAATTGGGTGATTGCCCTCTAAAACATTAAAACCAAGCTTTTTTGCTCCTTCTCTAAAATATTTTGCATTCTCAGAAACTTTACTTAAAAGTTCTGGTTTTTCTTTGAGTAATTCGAGAACCCTCAAAGATGCCATTACTACAGATGGCGGAACTGAATTTGAAAAAATATAAGTACGAGATTTTTGTCTTAATAATTCTATTAATTCTTTTTTACCTGCGATATACCCGCCCACTGCACCGCCTAGTGCTTTCCCAAATGTCCCAGAAAGTACATCTATCTTCCCATGCAGACCAAAATGTTCCGGCGTGCCTGCTCCAGTACTCCCCAACACTCCAACAGCATGTGCGTCGTCAACAAAGAGCAACGCCTCATGTTTTTCAGAAATTTCTTTTATCTTTGGTAAATCTGCTAAATATCCTTCCATTGAAAAAACTCCATCCGTTACAATTATTTTGAAACGATAATTTTTTTCTTTATCTTCTTCTAGCATTTGTTCCAACATTTTCAAATCCCCATGCTTGTAGATTCTTTTTATCACCGATTCTTTTTTACAAAGTTTAAATGAATCAATAATACTTGCGTGATTAAGTTCATCGGAATAAATAGCATCTACGTGATTCCCGTCGCTTCCAAATGCTTCATTTGTAAGGCTCGCAAAGAAGCCCAAATTTGCCATAAAATTTGTGGAATATAAAATCGCACCTTCTACTCCCAAAAATTCTGCCAATTTCTTTTCGAGTTGTTTGTGGATTGTTTCTGTGCCAGAAATAAAACGTACTGACGAAAGACCAAAACCGTATGTGTCGAGAGCTTCTTTCGCGCTTTTAACAACCTCAGGGTTATTTGCAAGCCCTAAATAATTATTTGATGCAAACATCAAAAATTTCTTTCCTTTTATTTCCACTTCTGGTCCCTGTGCCCCTTCGATTTCCCTTTCAACTTTAAATTTGCCAGCTTGTTTTAAATTTTCTAATTCCTTTTTTATATTGTCTTCAAAGTTTTTTGTATACATATATTTATTAAAGCACTTTCCTGTAAAAATTGCATTACACTCGCAAGGACGGTTCTTGCGAGTTTTAATTAAAGAAGATTGTAATTATGTAAAAATCTTTTTAGGTCTTCCACATTATTTTTACTTTCGTCATGCCAATATGTAATAAAACCCATTTTTTTTGGTATCTCTAGACACTTTTCATTATTATCAATAAATAACACTTCTTCCGGTTTTACTTTAGCCTGTTTTAATGCTTCTTCAAAAATATTCTGGCAATTATCTTTTGTGCATCCAACTTCGCTTGAACCAATTATTAGTGACAAAAAAGAAAAATCAGGGTGTCTTCTAATCATTTCTAACCGTTCTATATTATTATCGGTAAGAATGCCAACTCGTATTTGATTATCTTTGAGAATATGTATAACGTCTATTGTTTTTTCATTGAGTTTTGATTTTTCAACTGCATTTAAAATATCTTGTGCTGTAAGTTTAGTGCCAAGTTCATTATTCATAGCATCAACATAGTCCTGATACCTTTTCCCATTTGTAAGGAGTTGTTTTGCTACATTATGAAATACTGGCTCAATTTTATCAGCAGGTATTTTTGCAATAGGTTCCAAATAACCACAAATCTCATGACATGCATGTCCTTCAAGTGTAAGAACTCCATCAAAATCAAAATATACAATCTTTATCATATTATTTAAAAGAAAACTTTCCTTTTTGGGCTTTTGCTAGTTTGCGATCAGATTCGGTGTCTTTGTGAAGTTTTTCGAAATTTTTGCTGTCGGTTGCGGTCCATTTTACGTTTCGCCTTTTTGTCATAGCAATTTGGATTTTCTCGGCAATCTCAAGCGGTATTTCATAAAATACTCCTGGACGCACGTGACTCGTAAATGCGGGCACGTCTTCGGTCACAGTGCCATATAGATGTGCCGATTCCCCAATAATTTTTCCACAAAAAATTGAAGTATTTACAGCAGTTTTTACATAGTCGCCCATAATAGAACCAAAAAATTGCGAGCCGGTATCTATATCCCCCACTTTCACATTTGAATAAGTATTTTTGAGAGTTGCGATACTTGTTCCTCCACCAATATTTACCCACGAGCCGACATAACTCCATCCCAAATATCCATAATGCTGTTTATTTGAATAACTTTGCATAAAGACATGGTCTACCTCCCCTCCTATTTTACAATGGTCGCCGATTCGAGAACAGGAAATCTCAGCCAAACTATTAACTGTACTATGTAGCCCTATATATAGTGGCCCACGCAAAATACTGCCAGCTTTTATTTTTGTCTCATGATCAATGATGATTTCTCCCTCACTTGTGTCAAAAAAAACATTTGGCTCAATCACAACATTTTTGCCAAAATAAATTCCCTTTTTAAATTTCTTCTTCCCTTTCGCAAGCCAAGACATATCTTTCTCTAAATTTTCTCTAATTAGAAGTACTTTATTTATTTTTTCTTTTATATTTTGCATTTGTTTTTTCTAAAGTCTAGTGCCTAATACCTATCTTTATTCTACTGTTACACTTTTTGCTAAATTACGTGGTTTATCTATATCACAACCCCGCAAGCGTGCTACATGATATGCTAAAAGTTGAAGAGGAACGGATGCGACAAATGGCATCATTACATCTGTTGTCTCTGGTATTTCTATACAGTAATCAGCAATTTTTTTAATATTTGTATCACCTTTTGTGATAATTGCTACAACCACTCCTTTGCGTGCTTTAACTTCCATCATATTACTGACCACTTTTTCATAAAGCGCACTATGGTTAGCAATAAATACAACTGGCATATTCTCATCAACTAGGGCAATCGGACCGTGTTTCATTTCTCCTGCAGGATAACCGTCAGCATGAATATAAGAAATCTCTTTAATCTTAAGGGCACCTTCCAAGGCCAGCGGAAAACCATACCCTCTGCCAAGATAAATAAAATTCTTCATATTTTTTAATTTCTCTGCTATTTTTTTTACACTATCATTACATAAAAGAGCTTTCTCCACTTTTTCTGGTATGTTTTCAAGCTCAATCAATAATTTTTTTATTTCCTTTTTACTTAAGACTTCTTTTTTGTCTGCAAGGAAAATACACATGAGAAAGAGCACTGTAAGCTGAGCAGTAAAAGCTTTTGTAGAAGCAACTCCTATCTCAGGACCAGCATGGGTATATACACCAGCATCTGTCGCACGTGGAATAGAAGATCCAACAACATTGCAAACCCCAAAAACTGTAGCACCTTTTTCTTTTGCGAGCTTTAGTGCAGCTAAGGTATCTGCGGTCTCACCTGATTGAGAAATCACTATCACTAAATCATCAGGATAAATTACAGGGTTTCTATATCTAAATTCTGAAGCATATTCTACGATAGTTGGTGTTTTTGCAATTTCCTCAAAAAAATATTTTGCTTCAAGACCTGCGTGCCAACTTGTTCCACAAGCAAGAATTATTATTCTTTTCGCATTTATTAATTTGTCTTGATGGCATTCTATCCCGCCCAATTTTATCATTCCATCTTTTGCACTTATTCTCCCACGCATACTATCTTTTATAGAACGAGGTTGTTCATAAATTTCTTTAAGCATAAAGTGTGGAAATCCGCCTTTCTCAAGTTCTTCTATTTTCATCTCGAGTTTTTGAATGTATGGATTTTTTACTTCATTCTCTATTGTTTTCACTAGCAACTTACCATTTTTTATAATTGCCATCTCATTATCATCCAGGTAAATAACTTTATCGGTATATTCGATTATTGGCGTGGCATCAGATGCTATAAAAAATTCTTCTTTTCCAATGCCGATAACTACTGGACTCCCCTTTTTGGCGACAACAATAGTATTGGGATCATCTTTAGACAAAACGACGATTGCATAGGCTCCTACGACTTCGAGTAATGCAAGTCGAACTGCTTCGTCAAATGAAACCTTTGCACTTTTTTTTATATCCTCAATTAAATTAGAAATTACTTCTGTGTCTGTATCACTTTTAAACTTAAAACCTTTTTCAATTAAAACTTTTTTAAGAGAAAGATAATTTTCTATTATGCCATTATGAACTACTGCAATATCACCACTCATAGAAAGATGGGGGTGTGCATTTTTATCGGATGGTTCACCGTGCGTTGCCCAACGAGTATGCGCTATCCCTACAAGTCCAGAAATATTTTTATCACTTTTGTTTTTTACAAATTTAGAAAGTTCTGAAACTTTTCCTAATTTTTTATATACCGAAATAGCCCCCGAATTCATAATTGCAACTCCAGCAGAATCGTATCCTCGATATTCTAAACGCTCCAAACCTTTAATTAAGATTGGCCAAGCTTCTCTTTTCCCAATGTATCCAACAATTCCACACATACTATCAATATAGCAAAATTAGAAAATAAAGGTAAACCAAATTTTACCTATAAAAATTAGGTTTAATAAACCTCTTGTTGATAACATTTCTCACAATAAATAATTATTTAACTAACACGAGTATTTCTTTCGGCACAGAAGACTCTATTTTAATAATTTTTCCTTTTAAATTTTTGAATTCGATAGATTTAGCATGTAACGCTAATCTTTTTAATCCTTTTAGATGCGGTTCTTTGGGTGCGTAAAGAGAGT
>CAIVNB010000045.1 GCA_903907175.1 uncultured bacterium | reverse complement strand
GCTAGATCCATAGCTTTTATAATATTTTTATTTATGAAAAGTTGATTTTGATTTTGATTAAAGAAAAGACCGAAAACTCGTGGTAAAACAGATGACTCTATTGTATAATTTTCTTTTTTTAAGATTTCTGCGTTTTGTGGAGCAATAGAACTCGCTTGTTCTATGTTTCCACTTTGAAGTGCGGAGATTAAACTATCTTCGTTGGGATAAAAATTGAAATTTATATTTTTTATATATGGTTTACCCAATACAAATTTATTAAAAGCAGTAAGAGAATAGCTATTTATTAAACCAGAGGATTCTTTACCAACTTTTTTTAATTGATATGGACCTGAACCAATTGGATTTGTGTTAAGATCATTTATTTCGATAGGTGTATTGGTGCCCTTTGTCCATAGTTTTTCTGGCAATATTCCAATGGTTGTGTTTTCTAGGAATGATGCATATGGTTGCTTCAAAGTAAATCTAATTGTTTTTTCATCTAATTTTTCCACACTTACACCATCCCAATTTACTTTTTTAGGGCTTTTTACTATAGGGTCTTTTACTTTATTTAAAGTAAAAATAACATCGGATGCAGTTACAGGGCTTCCATCGTGAAAGAAAATCTTGTCTTTTAAGGTAAAGGTATAAACAAGACCATCTTTTGACATATCATATTTTTCTGCTAAATCAGGGATTAATGTCTCATCTGAGTTTTTTCTCATAAGGCCGGAATAAATAATAGACACTAAATCATTATCTGCAGGGGAGTATGCAAGTATCGGGTTTACAAAACGAGGAGAACCAACTATCCCTTCTGAGAGTGTTCCTCCTTGGATTGGAACATTTACCATGAAACTTTTGTTTACACTCTCTAGTAAGACGATTGCACTTAATGTCAAAGTAAATAAAAAAAACAAAAAAACTAGGCGTTCCTTTTTTGAGAAAGAAGAAATTGCCAATTGAAATTTATTTTTTAAAGGTAATATAAAATTACGTATACTATTGTAGGAATTTTCCATAAAGAAAAAATATCAAATTAAATACTTGCACAGTTTACTGTTAGCCTCTAGCTTTTATTATTATAGCTAGAAATGCGGATAGCGCAAAGAGGATTCCACACACGATTGAAAGATAAAATAAAAATTTCTCAAAACCTCGGCGAGTATGATGGAAAGAGCCACCGTCTCCACCTCCAAGTGCTCCTCCTATGCCTGCACTTGATTGTTGGAGTAAAATAGCTAGTATTAACACAACAGAAAGCACTATCTCTACATATGGTAGAATTTTACCTATTAATTGCATGGGTCTATTATTGCACATTAGAGCCTAAAAAGCAATAAAAGACACAATATTGTATTTTTTGTGAGTTATTTTGTATAATATGAATATGAAAAATGAAAAAGGAATGTTGGGTTTGTTTCAAAAATTATTTTTTAACTTTAATGCCCGCCAGATGAAAGATGCTACCCTTGCTTTCAAAAAGCATCTTGATGACGGAGGGAAAATGCTAGTAGCTATGGGAGGTGCGATGTCTTCAGCTCAAATGGGTATAACTCTTGCTCCTATGATAAAAAATGAAAAAATTCATGCGATTTCTTGTACTGGGGCAAACTTGGAAGAATCAGTTTTTAGACTTGTTGCGCATAATAGTTATAAAGATTATCCAGACTATCGATATTTTACCAAACAAGACGACGAAGATATTTTAAATCGCGGTGAACGTCGAGTGACCGATACCTCTATTCCGGAAGAGGAAGCTTTTCGTGTTGTTGAACCGATTATATTAAAGAGATGGAAAGAAGCAGAAGAAAAAGGAGAAAGATATTTTCCGCATGAATATTTTTATCAAATTTTACTTTCAGATGAATTGAAAGGGAAGTATGAAGGAGACCCTGAAGCTTGTTGGCTGCTTGAAGCGGCAAAGAAAAATTTACCGATAGTTGTACCAGGTTGGGAAGATTCAACATTGGGGAATATTTTTGCTGGGTATTGTAAGTCGGGAGAAGTGAACCCAATAATCATGAAGACAGGGGTAGAATATATGATGTACTTATATGACCGATACGTGGAGCTTGCAAAAGATGGCCCAGGACTCGGATTTTTCCAAATTGGTGGTGGCATATCAGGAGATTTCCCGATTTGCGTAGTACCTTCAATAAAATATGACCTTAAAAAACCAGTTCGCCCTTGGGGATATTTCTGCCAGATTTCGGATTCCACTACTTCTTACGGTTCATATAGTGGTGCTACACCAAACGAGAAAATAACTTGGGATAAACTTACGAAACACACTCCGATGTTTGTTATCGAATCTGATGCGACTATTGTTGTTCCGTTTATGTTTGAGGCAATTTTAGATAGGTATAATATAACTGAAAAATAAAGGTTATTTTAGTTCAAATTTCCACTTGACATTGGGTATTGCTTCCTATATACTCTTCCAAGCGTCTAGTCCATTTTGGATATGGCGTTTTTGTTTCAGTGAACAAATTGAAACAAAGCAAATTTCCAACATATTTCTGACTTTGAAAATATAATAGTTTGAGAACAAATATTTTGCTTAGGAGCAGAATATTAGTGCAAGAATTTAGTTTATTTCAACAATAATTTTATTGAGTATAGTGATTACAATAAAATGCAAAAACACTGCTGTTGTTTGTTTTGTTTCGTTCTAACAACTTTTAGTTAGAGTTTGATCCTAGCTCAGGATGAACGCTGGCGGCGGTGGACAGCGTGATCATGGTGATCGATGCCGCCAAGGGGATCGAGGAGCGCACGCGCAAATTGTTCGAGATCTGCCGCCTGCGCGGCATCCCGATCTTCACCTTCATGAACAAGATGGACCGGCCGGCCCAGCACCCGCTGGCGCTGCTCGACGAGCTCGAGAAGG
>CAIVNB010000044.1 GCA_903907175.1 uncultured bacterium | reverse complement strand
TCTCCTCCTTTGTCGTTTTCGTAAACATCATGTAAATTTTCATCATAAGCAATTTCTCTACCGCCCTTTCGCCAATGCATTCGCATTTCATTGCGAGCAATACTAAAAAGCCATGCTTTAAATCCATGTCCTCGATTCTCAAATCTCGGCAATGCCCCTATCGCTTTCGTCCAAGTATTTTGCAAGACATCATCTGCAAGAGTTTTATCTTTAAGGGTATTAATAAGATACCCATATAATTTTGGCGTAATCTCATCCCAAAGTTCTCCAATTTCATCTTTATTCATTTTCATATTTTAATTCTTAAATTAAACGTGATCACATAAGTATAATGCACGAGGGCAACAAAATGTTACACCTTTATGGTGAGACGATTGTATTATAAGTTTCTTACTGTATAAACAAAGGTTTTTAGGAATTATTGCTTTTAAAAGCCTTGGGAGGCGCGACAGCGCCGGACAGAGAAAATTTTCAGCAGAAAATTTTTGTGCTTTTTAAAGTAAAAATTCCAAAAAACCTAAAATACCATGTGCTATTTTAATGTCGCACAATATTTGTGGTAAAATAGAAGCGTGGCTGGAGATATAGACAATTTAAAACGACAATTCCTAGAACACATAGAAATCGAAAAAGGTTCTAGTCTAAAAACCGTAGAAAACTACGAGAGATATCTAACTCGCTTCTTTGAATTTGGAAAAATAAAAAATCCAAGTGATATCACTGATACTTCTGTACGAGAATTTAGACTATATTTAAATCGTCAATCGTCTGGCAACAACAGAGCCACAGGTGAAACTCTAAAAAAGAAAACCCAAAATTATTATCTTATCGGCCTTCGATGTTTTCTAAAATATTTAGCAAAAAATAAAATAGAAAGTTTGCCAGCCGAACGCATAGAACTTGCAAAAGTCCCCGACCGATCTCTCGATCTTATTTCTTCCGAAGAGTTACAAAGGCTTCTATCTGCACCAGAAGGAAATAGCGAAAAATCACTACGAGATAGAGCAATCTTGCAATTGCTTTTTTCGACTGGTCTTCGTGTGTCTGAGTTATGTTCACTAACCCGAGATATTAATTTTTCTTCAGGTGAATTTTCAATTCGTGGGAAAGGATCAAAAATACGAGTTGTCTTTATTTCTGACGAAGCAAAAAAAGCCATCGATGAATATCTAAAAAATAGAAAGGACATGGATGATGCATTGTTTGTAAAAGTTGGTGATGAAAAAGGAGATGGTAAAGAAGGGCTTGCTCGCAGATCAATCGAAAGAATTGTGAAACATTATGCCCTCAAAGCAGGAATTTCTAAGCGAGTGACTCCACACATTATTAGACACTGTTTTGCAACTGATTTACTTTCAAATGGTGCAGATATCCGAAGCGTGCAAATGATGTTGGGACATTCAAATATTGCTACCACCCAAATATATACACACATCACAGATAAACAACTTAAAGAAGTGCATAAAAAGTTTCACGGAAAATAAATTATATGAAAATAATCTCATGGAACACAAATGGATTGAGGGCGACTGCGAAACAAGGTTTTTTTATGCCTTTATTTGGGAAATACAACCCTGATGTTTTGTGTTTGCAAGAAACAAAAGTAGAAGAATCGCAATTGCCTGAAGAGGTCCGCAATATAAAGGGCTACTACTCATATTTTTCACATTCAAGAGAAAGAAAAGGTTACAGTGGCGTCGCAATTTATACAAAAGAAAAACCTAAAGAAGTTTTCTATGGTATGGGAATAAAAAAACTAGATACTGAAGGGCGTTTAGTCGGTATAAAATTAAAAAAATTTACAATCATCACCGGATATTTTCCAAACGGTGGAGCAGGGCCACATAGACTAAAATACAAATTAGAATTTTATGAGGCATTTTTAAAATTTATTTTGAAACTTAGAAAGAATGGCGAAAATGTTATTTTTTGTGGAGATGTAAATACTGCTCATAATGAAATCGATCTTGCTCGTCCAAAAGAAAATGTAGAGAACACTGGTTTCCTCCCTATAGAGCGTGCATGGATTGATAAAGTTGTAAAAAATAATTTTGTTGATAGTTTTAGAAAATTCTATCCTGACAAAGTCGAAGCATATACATACTGGGATCAAAAAACTCGTGCTCGAGATCGCAATGTCGGCTGGCGCCTCGATTATTTCTTCGCAGATGGAAATATAAAAATAAAAAATACTGGCATATTGTCCGATTATTATGGATCTGACCACTGCCCTATTTGGCTTGAACTCTAAATTTAAAAAGTGCTAAAAGATGCCTTTTTTGCTATACTTCAAATATATAGGTAATTTGTTTTTTGACAAACAAATTATAAAAAATATACAACCTGCAGTTGCCGGTTGCCTTTCTCTTTAATTTGTAAAAACAAAAAAACATCTTATATGAAAAAGTTTTCATTTTTTGTCTTTTTGCTTGCTATTTTTCTTATGGCAACCCCGAGAGCAAATTGCTCTTTCCTTCCTAATTCAGCAACAACCAATGCTGATAGTATCTCTGTTTACCCAGTCCCTAATAATGGCACTTTTATTTTAACCATTAACGGTTCGACTGAAGAAACGATCATTATATCTATTTACAATTCTTTTGGCAAAAGAATATACGAGTCAAAAGAATTGATTACTGAAAAAGTAACTGAAAAAAAAATCAATCTGCAACCAACCCCGCCGGGTATATATTGTATTCATTGTGTCTATCTTAATAACATTAAAAAAGACCCAGTGATAAAGAAGGTTTTAATAAATTAATTTCTTCTCTCTTCCAACAAGAAGAACAACCAGTGTCACCACAATACGTGACAATGTTTTTTTATTTCTAAAGTTTAACTAATTCTGGCTTTGTGTCTTCGCCAAACCAATCTTTTGTTAGTTTTTCTACGTTTTTAGTTATGTCCGTTACAAGAATTTTTGCATGTTTCCCACAAGAGAGTTTTTTGGTTATTTCATCATGTCTCTTTAAATAGTCTTTCAACTTATCGATAATAATCTCGTCTTGAGAAATTACTTTAATATTCTTACCTAAAATTTTCCTAATTTCACTTTTATAAAATGGATAATGGGTACAACCAAGTGCCAATGCTTCAATATTTTTCCCATCAAAAACTTTTAAATATTTTTTTATAAACGGTAATGCAAGTTCTTTCTCCCCTTCTTCCACCAAAGGCACCAACATTGGTGCAGGGTTTTGAATAATTTTAATTTTTGAATTTATCTTTCCTATTTCACAAACAAAAGAATCTGAAGAAACTGTCCCGCTTGTTCCTATTATTCCAACTTTTTTATATTTAGCACATTCTTCCGCAGTAGGAACTAAAACTCCTAGTACTTTCCGTTCGGGAAAATTTTCCACAAGATATTCCTGTTGAATTCTGCGTAGAGCTTTTGCGGATGCAGTATTGCAGGCAATAATAACAATCGCGCAATTTTCTTTTCTAAATAAATAGCCAACCCCTTGCTTAGTAAATTCATATACTGTTTCGTGGGAACGATTTCCATAAGGCACTCTTTTTGTGTCTCCTAAATATACATAATCATATTCGGGCATGGCTTTTCTTATTGCTTTCGCGATAATCAGCCCCCCTACTCCTGAATCAAAAATCCCAATCTTCATATATTTTTATATTAGCATATTTTTTAAATTTCTTTATCTAATCTTTTAGCCTCGCTCCATGCTAACTCATAGATTTTTTTCATTGCATCTGCAATTTCAGCCGATTCAATAATAATTCCCAATTTTTCTCGCCAAGATGCAATCATGACTTTGTTATCATAGATATTTATCTCTGGTGAAAAATAATATTTGTCAGCTGGGACAAATGCAATTTCTCTTTTTTCTTCTTTATCGTGTTCTCTCCTTTCGATTCCGATTTCAGTCACTGGTGCAATCGCGCGAATTGAAATCCCTGCTTTTGCTCGGCGTTTGTAGTATTCAGGAAAATATCCCGGCAGCCCTGCATGCATATCATCAGGAGTCGCATATGCTCGAATTGGTTCATGGGAAGTCAAAGTATCTTCATAAACTTTTTCTATCCCCTCTCTCCCTTCATAGAAAAATACTTTTGGCCTATCTGTAACGTTGTGCATAGATTTTAATTCCGGAATTATTTTTCTTGCTTCTTCGAGTGCACTTTTATCATTTTCTATTTTTTTATTTAGCAATTTTTCAATCTGATCTGGTGATTCAGCCACATATTCTTGCTTTGGCTCCTTACCAGAAGCTTTTACTACCTCTTTTGATTCAAGGGAAGAGAGCACGTGATATGCAGTTGGCCTATTGATACCAGCTTTTTTAGAAATCTGTGTAACCGTGCCTTTCCCAAGTTCAAGTAGTGCCAAATATACAACAACTTCTTTCTCGGAGAAACCAATAAATTCTAAACTTTTTTGCAAATCAATATTTTTGTTTTCCATTCTTATATTGTATATTAAAGCCCCATATTTTGTCAATACCTGCGAACAAAATTCCTGTTAATAATCTTTTACCTTATAAAATATGACTATATATAACACTTTTTTGCTCATATCACTTGACAAATAAATCTCAATTTGCTATACTACCCTCAGATAAAAATTTTTTCACAATAAAAATGGAAGGAGGAACAAACTATGGTGGTTACAATAGTAAAGTTTATCATTACAGTAGTAATATCCTTTTTTGTCATATTTATAATTTTTATGGCAATCAAGTTTTTGACCCATTCCAACAGTAACAGTAATCTTTTAGACCAAGATTTCTTTATTGCTTGGGGTCCTATATTGATAGCCATGCTATTAATATTAAACAATAAAAAAATCGGTTAATTTTTAGACCAGAGAAAGAATTGCCGCAAACTTTTCTTTCTCTGTTTTATAAAGTTAATAAAAAGTTTATTAGAATTAATTTATTTTAAATAATATGATTGGAGAAAGTCTTGA
This sequence comes from uncultured bacterium, assembly GCA_903907175.1. Classification (GTDB taxonomy): domain Bacteria; phylum Patescibacteriota; class Minisyncoccia; order Phycocordibacterales; family UBA9973; genus UBA9973. The sequence goes on along the minus strand of CAIVNB010000044.1, from coordinate 453 downwards.
TGAGTATATTGAAGAAAATAAAAAAACTAGGAGAAAAAAAGCCCTAGATTATTTAGATTTATTACGTGGGTTTGCTGACGAAGACATTAAAAAAAATCCATGCGATTTTTTAGAAACTTTAACTTTATTACTAAAATTAATAAATGATAAAGACCCATATGATACAATTTTTTTGGAAGAGATCGGCACTGATCAAAAAGAGATAAAAAGTTTTGAAGAGAAATCTACAATTATAGAAGACACTAATATTGTAGAAAACAAAGACACACTATCGAATTATTAATATTCAACTATATTTATGTCAAATAAAATTTGTAAAACATGTGAAAACGAATTCGAAGTACGAGATGCGGATCTTGTTTTTTACGAGCAGATGAAAACTGCCCCTCCCCTATACTGCCCCGATTGTCGCATGGCAAGACGTTTATTATTTCGAAACGAAAGAACTTTTTA
>CAIVNB010000043.1 GCA_903907175.1 uncultured bacterium | reverse complement strand
TAAAAGAAAAAACTTGTACGAACTATGCAGGTCGTATCAAATTCATATAGCAACAACACGATTACAGAAACACTGACCTCAAACTTTTGTACTGAAAAAGTGCGTAGGCAATCAGAATTGGCAAATCATTTAGGGAACGTGCTGGTTACAGTGAGCGACAGAAAACTCCCCCATGAAACTTCAACCGGAATTATTGATTATTATATGGCGGATATTACAAGCTCGCAAGACTACTACGCATTTGGCATGCAAATGCCGGGAAGAACATTTAATCCTGAAAAATATAAATTTGGATATCAAAAGCAACTCAAAGATGATGAAATATATGGGGAAGGGAACAGCTATGCTTTTGAATACAGAATGCAAGACCCACGTACTGGAAGGTTTTGGAGTGTTGATCCATTATTCAAAAAATACCCTGAATTAACGCCATACCAATTTGCAAGCAATAATCCAGTTTGGATGATTGAAATAGAAGGATTGGAGGGTTCTGCATCTACTTCTCCATCTCAAGACATTAAAAATGATAAGACAGGACTTACTACCGGTACTACATCAGCTACTGATAATGCTACAACTAATACAAAAATACAAGATCCCAAAAATCTAAATTTTAAATATACCACTAACAATCCTGCCACTCCTACTTCAATAGCTCCTACTCCTGTAAATTTTACACCCCCATCGTCTACAACGTTACCACCTGTCCCTATGCCTACTGGCAGTGACCAGGGCGTAATAAAACCTACTGAAGGTGTTAAATTGGCAGAATCATGGTTAAATGAACCTCCTAAAAGTATTGGAGATGCGTCCCTGAAACTTTTAGGTAATGCTGCGTATTCAATTATTAATTCACCAGTAATTTTATTAACTGGGTCTTCGATTGGAGGCAGTAGCCAAGAATTTAGTGGGAAGATGAGTGCATTTATCGATGTAGCACCTGGTCTGTTATCTTTTGGGCTTACGAAGACAAATCAAGTTACAAAATTGACCAATGAAGGACTTGCGGGTTATAATAAATTTGTATCAGCAAATCAAGGTATTCTTAGCGGAAGATCAGGGTTGTCAATATCTCCTCAAACTCAAGTTGGTAAATTATTTCAATATAATAAAATTCAAGATGCCGCAATAACAACTTGGGGTTCCATTGGTCAGGGCTTAGGTGTCGTGAATGGAGTAACAAAATAAACAAATAGCAATTTGAAACTATTTTAGAATGTTGAATATAGGAAGTACTCTTGGCGCAGTTATTAGGTGGTTGCTAAAAGGATGTAAAACAAAGCTAAGTGATGAAATAAGAGGAGTCTTTAAGGGAAAATTATTTGATTATCAAATTGAAAATTATTTTATTAGTGTCATTTTTATCATAATAGTAATTATAATTTGTCTTTTTATATATTCATAAAACATGAGCAACGATTTTGATGAAGTAATGAAAAAACGGTCAGACAGAGAACTGATTGAAATTATTACTAAATACAAAAATGATTACCAACCTGATGCTATTCTGTCCGCAGAAAAAGAAATTAAAAGAAGAAATTTGACTTTTGACCAATTTGAAAATGCTAAACAAGAAATTAAAGATAAAGATAAAGAGATTGAAGATAAAGCAATAGTACCTTTGTCCGCTCATTGGAAAGTATTTACATTTATTTTCCCCGGAATAATAAATATAATTATTGGCAGCACTTATAAAAATGATGGTTATCACAGAAAATTCAAAGAATTGGTAAGATGGACTTTATATGGAGTTGCTTTTTATTTTGGTCTATGCCTTTTAATGGTATTAATATTTTCACTTATTATTTGATGTATTGGGTAGAGTTCAGTTTGTCTCCTGCACATTCTTCGCTACTTCAAAAATAAGCAAAAATCCTGCAAACTCGGGGCTTTTGTTTTTTATTCCTGCTTTGCAGAGCAAAAAAATGGGCGAAAAACTTGTGCTGAGCTTGTCGAAGCAAAAAGAGTGGCGAAGCCACACAATTTATTTTTACACTTCTTATAATTTTTAATAGTTCGGCAAATGCTCACTACGAGTTTTTAGTGTTCAAATCGTCTTGTTTTTAGGGCTTCAAAAAGTCGTTTCCAAAAAAGTTATCAACAATTTAATTTTCCTGCTGTATTGCTTGCCCTGCGGGGCTTTTGGGTTGTTTTGGCTTTTTTTGTTTTTTGCCCCGCCCCATCCGCTTTTGAAGGCAGCAGGGGCATGTTTTTTGGGAGTGTTTTTTTCTTTCTTTTTTGGTTTTCTTTTTTTGGTTTTTTTCTTTTTATTTTTTTGATT
>CAIVNB010000042.1 GCA_903907175.1 uncultured bacterium | reverse complement strand
AATATAATTAAAATTAAGTGCAAAATATAAATAAAAAACTTATTTATATTAAAAGTTTTTAATATAATACGTGGTATTAAAAAACTTATAATTGGTACTATTATAAAAATATATAAAAAAGGTAATATTGCATTAAAATCAGTATTCGAATTGGAATTAGGAATTAATAAAGTACTACCGTAAAAAATACACCAATATAAAAGATAAATTAAAACAATAAAAATGGTCTTACCCCACCATTTATCAGTATGAAAAGTTTTTTGAATCCAATTTACCATATCTATATTTTAACCCTTTTTATAATTTCTTACAATTAAAATTAACCAACTTAGTATAAGTATAATTATAAAAACCCAGATTGGTTTAAAATTAAAATTTGAATTTATTAGTGCTGCAGTTTGTGATTCTTTTAATGACTGCTCTTTGGTACTTTTGATAACAGCTCTTTCGAGTAATACCGGGGACGGCTTTCGAGCTACTTTAAAAACTGTGCTTTTTAGATCAACAATATTATTTAATATTGGTTCTTTGACTTCTTTAGTAATTTTATTTTCTAAAATATCTGAATTCCCCAAAGACAGACCCCGAACGAGAGTCTGCGACTCCATACGTTGCAAGCCTTTCTGATCTTGTAAATTATTATTTGAATTTAACAACCATATTCCACCGCCTGAACTATGTGTTGATGGAATGTTTGTAATAACAGGTATCGGCAATGGAGGAGCTGGAATTGTTATTATTTGTATTACCTCAACATTCCCTGCATTATCAGTAGAAAAATATTCTATAACAACATCATCCCCTCCTTCAACTAAATTTACTGTGAATGGAACTGTATAGAAAGCCCAAGTATTACCACCATCTAAAGAATATCGGGTATTTGATACTCCAGAATTGTCATCGCTGGCTAAAAGCGACACAGTATCACCTGCAACAATGCTCGTAGTATTCGGCACAGAAACATCATTCGTTTGTGTATCATTCAAAACAACAGTCGGAGGGATTTCATTCTCATATGTTCCATCGCCATTTTCGTCCACTTGTACTACCGGAGGGATATTAGCATTCGTCTCACCGGGGAAAGTATCAGAAGGAATTACAACTTGGAAACTTTCATCAGAATTATCAACAGGTATATTATTAAAGTTAACAGAACCAAGAGTAGTGTCATCAGCATTAATATTTTGAATATTCAAATCATAAGTATTAATGACATTACTACCGCCACCTCCTCCACCAGAAGAAGAAATACTATTTACAACTATTGTATAGCTCCCTCCAGCTGGTAAAAATATCGAAGTTGTCAAACCAATTTTGTCGTATTGCACTCCCGGAATTCCATATTCTATTTCATTTACTGTGTCTTCTGTCTCGGTCAGATCTTGTATTGATTTTAAATCAATACTTTTTACAGGTCCTGTATAATTACCTAAATTGTCGTAAACCAAATACTCCATCATTGGCAACATACTATAAAAAGAAATTGTTTTCCCTTTAATAAAACAATCATGTTCATTGGAAGACACATTGGGAAAATCAGTCAACTCTTTCTCCCGTAAAACCATTGTTACCAATTCTTCTATACCAAAAGCAGAAGGAATCTCGCCATGGGTAGAACCTTTTACATAATATTTCTTACCAGAACTATCATCGGCCGAATGAAGTGGCACTGTATCATCACCATTTTCATATTCTAAGTCGTAAGTATTTACTAATTTTTTCCAAAATAATATTCCAGTACTTTTCTTTTTTACTATAATGCGACCAATGGTCTTGGTCGTGCCACAACCAATAAAATTGGAAACTTTCATCTCTGATAGATCTAAATTATCAATATCATTGTGTAAGTTATCTGAAAAATCTAACATTTTATTATTAATTTTTTGATTTTTCAAAAAATCTTTTGTCTCTTTATAGGACAAATCTGGTCTCACTGGATTCTCTGAATTCGAAAGACTTGGTGTAATATAATCAGTGATATATTTCTCACCAGAAAAACTACCTTGCCCATCTATATATTTTTTACTTGGCAGTAGCTCAAATACTCCTGGCATATTTTGAACGATATATTTAACTTTACTTGGAGTTAAAAAACTATACTTACCTTTAGCTATTCCCATATCATCCCCTTCCATAATCACCTTAAACGCTTTCGGAGCACCAAGTTGTGGTGTTCCAATAAAAATAAGTTGATCTATTTTATTGCCTCCATTTTCAGCAATATATTTTTTAGCGACAAGTCCTCCCATCGAATGTGCTACTAGATCAACTTTTTCCGCCCCAGTATCTGTCAGAATTTTATCTATTTTTTCCTTTAATTTTTCTGCACTATCAGCATTTGATTTTCGCCAATCATATGGAAAAACAAATAAATTTGTATTTTCAATGTACCCATTTCTTTCAAGTTCCTTTATTAAACCTTCATAAGTTTTGCTGTCATATTTAACTCCTAAGATATTCAAATGTATTCCACGAATAATATCACCTAATTGCATAGGCTTATTTACATCTTCAGTTCCATCAATATTTAATGCTAAATCATTTAAAAAGTTGTCAGAAATTGAAAAAATAAGTTTATTTAAATTCGGCCAAATTTCTTTGTTGTCATCAAAATTTTTAAAAATTTCTGTACCCATGATTCCTGGAATTAAAATAACTGGATCTCTTGCTTTACATTTTTCATTTTCACAAAAAAGAATAAAATCAATATAATCACCTACTATACCTCCCGTACCGGTAGGATTTTCATCTGGATGAAATGGGCCAGTATCATTGCCCCAAAAATTATCCTCGGCATTGATAATTTTTGGGGCATTTCCAAAAGTATCTATACTAAAATTTGAGAAATCTACAATTTTAGAATGATGAATCTCTGCAGTAATGACAGAATCACCAAAAATTGAAATACCATCATAAGCCCCACCTGAGAAGACTGAATTTTCAATATTTAAACTTGATGGTGTATTTAAATAAGAACCTCCATCAAAAACTTCTATACAAGCATAATTTGAACAACCCATCATTGTGGAGTTATTTAAAGTTAAATTACTGTGGTCATAAACAGTAATATAATCTCCATGAAGAGAACCATTTGAAAAATCCAAATAATCCGCGACAACAGAACTATCGCTAAAAACACTAATTCCGTTATGTGAATTACCACTAATATTTCTTATAATAGTATGAGAAATATTTAAGCTACTTGAATTAAAAATAGATATTGCATCATTAGAAATTGTATCTATCAAAGAATTTATCCAATTAACATTACTCGAACTAAATGCCATCAAACAAGAATTTGTTAAATCTGCACAATTAATATTATTGGCATCAACATTGCTTGTATTTGTTATAAGTCCATAATCTGAATTACTAATTTGAATATTTTTTACATTTAAATAAGTATGCTCAAGATAAGCGACATCACTTGCGTATTTAAAAACTGCATTTTTTATATAATTATTATGAGAATCAATAAAATTTATTCCTTGCCAATCATTTCTTGATGGTTCAAAAAGTGTTTCACACATTTCACCAATTTGGTTGCCATCATCATCAAGCTCTGGGTCACAAAAATAATCCCCATTGCTATCTCCTCCAACCATGTCGTCATAATTTGAAGTAAAATAAACCTCATTACCTAATTCACCATTTACCACAAGGTCTCCAAAAACAGTAATGGAAACATTAGCAGTTGGATCAAACTTTACAACAACACCAGGACCAATAGTAAGAGTAACACCCAAAGCAACATCAATGTTATTTTGCAAGATATAAGGATTCCCGTCTTGTGTCCAAGTTGTGTCTGCTTGTATGTTGTCAGTAATAACTGTTTCCGCTCGAACATTTGGAGAAAAAACGAAAAATAAAAAGAGGGCCAATGCTCCCGTTAAAAAATAAAATGACAAATTATCATTAAACTTTTTCATTTCCTTAAATTTTTTTAATACTATGTAATTATAATATAAAAATATTTTTCTCGAAAATAAACATGTGGAAAAACCCCATACAAAAAACTACCTCAAAAAAACCATCCTCCCGTTTAAGAGACGGCCGTCTACTAAACGGGAGGATGGTTATATTAGACCAATAGACTATATAAAAAAACTAAAATTGTGTTTCAATAACAACCCTCTTCTAGGATTAGTCTTTTTTGTAAAAATGGACAACGAGGGTTATTGCAAGGAGTGCAAAAAAACTTGTAAGAGCAAGCATTGGTATAGATATATATCCCCCGAATTCTGATACGAGGTGTTGATAGCAAGAAACTCCGGTACTATCACATGCTCCTTGATTACCACTACCAAAGTAATAAACAAAGTTCTGATAGACAGATATAACAAACCCCACAGAGAGCAATGGAATGGCATATTTTATTACGTTTCTCGCTTCGCTCAGTTGATGACGGAAATTATCCCAAAGTGACACTCCGAAAATAAAGACCATTGGAAAAAGGAAAACTCTTTGAAACCAACAAAGCTGACACGGAGGAAATTTTATCGCTTCTGAATAAACTAAAGAAAAAAGCACGGAGATTAAAGAAATCAAAAATCCAATAGTTAAAAAATGTTTTTCAATAAAATCTAAAAGAGTACTCTTCTTTGGACCAAAAAACAAAGCTGCCAAAACAATCACAGTGACAATCTGCAAAACTATCGCTCCCATTCCTAAAAAAACATTTAGGTAGTGAATTGTATTTAAATTCATAAAATTTATATTACTTAGCCGCTACTGGTGTTGGTGCCTTGGGTGCATCCGCTGGCAATGGACAAGTAGTCTTATCTGCTAGTTGTTGAAAACTTGTTTCTCCAGTTAACTTTGAACCATCAGCGAATATCCAGGTAGGATATCCTTCTATTTTCTTATCTATACATATCTGTGTTTGAGCTTGTCCATCCGGAGTAGAACATTCTACGTATGGAAGGAGTTTAGCTGATGAACCAAATTCTTTCTTTTGAGCCTGGCAATGTGGACACCAGAAAGCTCCATAAAATACTGCACCCTTATCTTTTAGACAAGTTGCGAAGGCATCGTAATTTACTTTCGAAGAAGGACCAGACCCACGAATAATAAATGTTGCGACTGATCCTAAAACTAAGACGATAATTACAATAAAAAAGATTGTCTTTTGTGTATTTTTCATAGGATTATGATTATAACATTAAACTAGTAAATTTAAAATTTTTGGAATAAAAATTATACTGCCGACTATTATTGCTAATATTACCGACATCAAGACCGCTGCCGCTGCAACATCTTTGGTGTCTTTTGCATATGGATGATAATCAGGACTCGTAAGATCAATATCTATTTCAAAAGCAGTATTTAATGTTTCAGAAATAATCACAATTCCAATTGAAAAAATAATAAATAGCCACTCTGTTTCTGAGATACAAAGAATAAACCCAAGATAAACAGCAAGGATTGCAAAAAAACCCTGTAACCAAAAATTATGAGTTGTCTTAATTAAAACACCAATTCCACGCCATGCATGTGTTGAACTTTTTATTCGAGCTATTATTGAAAACTTTTTTACTTCTTTTTTAATTTCCATTTTTCTTTTTTAAAAATTATTCGAATTTTATATCAAAAGGATACATTCCCATTCCACAAGTACCTTGGATAGTTGCCACTTTTTGTGTTCCTATATCAATATCCGTCGTACCAGACATTGGTAAATTTTGACTTATATCCATGCTTGGAATTCTAATAATCGAAGAGCAATCAAATGTGCCATTTGTATCAACTCGTAAAATTGTAGGAATATTAGCTTTAGCGATACTATGAACAGGATGAAAACCGCCTTTCGCCCTAATCTCAATAATCTGTTTCCCGTCAACCACAGAAACGTTATTGACACTATCCTCTTGGGTAATTGTATCTTCTATGTTATCAATCTTAGCTGGGGCTTTCTTAGAATAATTTAAGGCAAAAAATATTAACACAGCCGCAAAAATAATTGCAACGATAGTTATTAAATTTTGTTTATTTATATTTTTCATAAATTTAAAAATTAAAAATTGGAGGTAAAATATTAATCACAACAAGTGCATTAATTAAATTAAAAATTGCAAATAAAATCACAATAAGTCCCGCGACTTTAAAGAAAATACCAGCGTTTTTATTTTTGCCTATAGACAATGAGCTGAATGAAATCAACCCTAAAACAGGAAGTGTCCCCAATGCAAATGATAACATAATCAAAGCTCCAGTCATAAAATTACCAGTAGAAAGTGTATAAATTTGCATAGATTGAGTAAAGCCGCAAGGCAAAAAGAAGGTGGCTATTCCTACGAGCGCTGGCGTAAGGGTATGATTCAATTTTGATACTCCCATAGCATGGCGTGATAGAAATTTAGGCATACCAGGTTGTAGTCTTTTTGCCCAAGGGAATACATCAAGTAAATTTATTCCCAAAATAAGCATAATGATTGCAATAACAAAACTCAAAATAGATATCCACACGGTATTCAATTGAAAAACTGCACCTATTGCACCGATCACTCCTCCTAGGACAAAGAACGAAACTATCCTACCAACATGAAACATTATTTGTGGTTTAAATTTATCTCCATCTTTTGCAAAAGAAGCAGACATGGAAAGTAATAACCCTCCGACAACTGCCATACAAGAAGAAAGTGAAGCTATGACACCTATTATAAATGCGGTACTGTAAGAAACTTTATTCACATTTATTAAATTTACTAACCCAATCTTTTGCAGGAACACATAAAAAGCAACAAATAAAATTGTAATGGGAATTGCAATTTTAAATTCTCCCCAATTTATTTTTTTTTCGATTTTATCTGCTGATAGTGTATACCCATGAGGATGAAGAACAGATGAAATTTCTAGGGCTATTTGCTCTGGTGTCTTTTCTCCAAAATCCCCTGTCACTTCTACTAGATTAGACTTTAAACTAGCTTTTACATCACTAATATAAGGAAATTCTTTTAATTCACTTTCTGTAAGTAATACACAAGATTTACAATGCATGCCCTGAATATGAAATTTATATTTTTGTTGTTCCATAAAATAATTTATATAATTCTAACACATTAAAAATAATTTTTATAATCTTTTTGCTTTAATTCGTAAAGAGTTCGACACGACTGACACAGATGACATGGCCATAGCGAGTCCTGCAAACACAGGATTCAATAACCATCCAAAAAGTGGATAAAAAAGTCCTGCAGCAAGTGGTATCCCTATGATGTTATAAAAGAAAGCCCAGAAAAGATTCTGCTTTATTCCTCGCATCGTAATTTTTGATAGTCTTACCGCTTTTACAAGTTTTGAAATATCTCCATGTAGTAGTGTAATTCCTGCAGACTCTATAGCTACATCTGTCCCCGTTCCCATCGCAATGCCAACATCAGCTTGTGCGAGGGCTGGTGCATCGTTTACTCCATCTCCTGCCATTGCCACGATATACCCTTCTCCCTGCAATTCTTTTATTTTCATCAATTTATCCTGTGGTAACACATGTGCCATAACTTCATCTATTGAGACTTGAGATGCAATGTATCTCGCTGTTTTTTCATCATCCCCCGTAATCATAATTACTTTTATCCCCAATTTATGTAAATCTAGAACTGCTTTTTT
>CAIVNB010000041.1 GCA_903907175.1 uncultured bacterium | reverse complement strand
TAGGGATATTCGTTAAGGTTATAACCATCTCGTTATCAACAATATATGTTAATAACTTATAAAATAAAAACCCCGAAAGAAGCCAAAAATGCGGTAATTTCGGGGTAATTTATTTTAAAAAGCATGGCAAAAATAATAAAATTACCTAAGAAAATTCAGTGTCAGCAAATAGAGTTTTCAACACCTCATGCACAGGCAGAGCAATACTGGAATAATTTTTTAACGACAGAACTTGGAAAAATTTACCAAGTAATTCCATGGGATGCATTGAGTCAACATTTTCGCCCTAAACATCATGAAAGAAGAGGCAAGAAGCCAGAGTTTGAACTACAAGGCAAGATAGCGCTCCAGTTTTTAAAGTCATATAGTGGATTAAGTGATGAGCAACTGATGGAAAGATTATCTAGTGATTATGTATATCAGTTTTTCTGTGGTGTTTACTATAGGCCCGGAGATAAAATTCCCGGATTCAAGATCATAAGTGATATACGATGCGAACTTGCAAGTATCATGAAAGTCGGAGATTTGCAAAAAACATTAGCAGATTATTGGAAGCCATATATGAAAGACACTCACGTTATGTTTACGGATGCAACCTGCTACGAAAGCTATATCAGTTATCCGACAGATGTGAAGCTGTTGTGGGAAAGTTGCGAGTGGACATACGAACAAATGAAACGAGTGAACAAAAAGATAAAAGGACGAATGCCTCGCTCCAAATATGCAGATATAAAAGACAGGTGTCTTAGTTATCAACGCAACAAAAAGAAATCATGGAAAGCAACTAAAAAACTTATAGGAAGTTTGTTGTACTTGCTCAATAAGTTAAATGATCAGTTGGATGAAATGGAAAATACAGAAAAAATAATTTTCACAAAACAATACAATAAGCGCAGAAGAACCATAAAAAAGGTTTATGCTCAACAAAAAAAATTATATGAAACGGGAGAGCGGAGTGAAGGAATGATAGTGAGTATAGACAAGTCCTATCTTCATCCTATTGTTCGTGGAAAAGAAATCAAGAGAGTGGAATTTGGAGCCAAGGTAAACATGATTCAAGTAGATGGAATAAACTTTATTGAGCACTTTAGTTATGATGCTTTCAACGAGGGTATCCGTCTAATTCAATCTATACGTTTACACAGAAGTCTTTTTGGGAAATGTACTCACGTAGGCGCAGATAAAATTTATGCCACTAATAAAAACCGCAAGTACTGCACGAAAAATAATATCGTTACCAGCTTTATTCCTAAAGGTAAAATCGCTCAAGAATATCAGGCCGAAACTAAGAAAATAAAAAGTTTATTATCCAAAGAAAGAGCAACCCGTATGGAAGGAAGCTTCGGTACGGAAAAAAATCACTACACCCTCAGCAAAGTAAAAGCGAGAATAAAAACCACAGAAAAACTTTGGATTTTATTCGGTGTCCATGCTGCTAATGCTGTCCGCATTGCACAAAGAATGGCATTGGAAAAGCAAAATCAAGCGGCCTGATTTTAACTGTTCATTAGAAAAATATTTTCCTAATGGAACAACTATGCCTGCACATATCTATTTTCAAGGGTTTTCAACATTGTTAGTTGAAAAAATCTGATAGCTTCTCTTAAAAACAAAAAAGCCTGACCATATTTTATTTGATCAGACTAAAAATTATTTTTTAAACGAATTTCCCTA
>CAIVNB010000040.1 GCA_903907175.1 uncultured bacterium | reverse complement strand
TCTTAGGACCTGTGGGACTTTTAATCGGACCTCTTGCTGTTAGTTTGCTTTATACTCTTATTTCAATATATAGAAATGAATTCAAACAAGATACAACTTTATAACACCTTAAGTAGACAAAAGGAAGAATTCGTACCAATCAATTCTAGCGAAGTACTCATGTATACTTGCGGTCCTACCGTATATAACTATGCTCACATTGGAAACTATCGAGCATATATTTTTGCCGATACTCTAAAAAAATTCCTGGAATATGAGGGCTTCAATATAAAACATGTAATGAATATTACGGACATTGATGATAAGACTATTCGTGATTCTCAAAAAGAAAACAAATCTTTAAAAGAATTCACAGAATTTTACACAGAAGAATTCATGAAAGATATTAAATCTTTAAATATCTCAAACCCAACCAAATTTACTAAAGCCACAGACTATGTAGATGACATGGTTCTTCTTATAAAGAAACTAATGGAAAAAGGCATCGCTTATAAAAGTTCCGATGGTAGTATTTACTTTGATATCAAAAAATTTAAAAATTACGGAAAACTTTCTCGCTTAGTATTGGATGACCAAAAAGAAACTACGAGCTTAACGCCACAAAAATATAGCAGAATAAAATCTGATGAATATGACAAAGAAAATTTACAGGATTTCGCACTATGGAAAGCTTATGATGAAAAAGATGGAAATGTGTTTTGGAAAAATGAACTAGGAAAAGGCCGACCTGGTTGGCATATAGAATGTTCAGCAATGTCAATAAAAAATCTCGGTGAACAAATAGATATCCATACCGGCGGAGTAGATAATATATTTCCACATCATGAGAATGAAATAGCACAATCTGAAGGAGTTACTGAAAAACAATTTGTAAAATATTGGATGCACAATGAATGGGTGCTCGTTGATCAAAAAAAGATGGCAAAATCTTTTAACAACTTTTTTACTTTAAGAGATATAATAAAAAGTGGAATAAACCCAGTTGCCTATAGATTTTGGCTTTTGATGGCAAACTACAGAACTAGAGTAAACTTCGTATGGGAAGCACTAGAAGGAGCAGAAATAGCCTTAAAAAGACTTTACGGGCTTTATGCTGAGCTTGGGGAGGCTGTCGGTAATGTAAATGAAGAATATAAAGATAGATTTAAAAAATACTTAGAAGATGACTTAGATACACCAAGAGCACTAACAGTACTTTGGGATTTAATAAAAGATGAAAAAATTTCTCCAGCTGATAAAAAAGCAACTGTACTTGATTTTGATAAAGTTTTAGGACTCGGTTTTGATATTCTTCAAAAAGATATAATACCAAAAGAAATAATAAAGATTGCCGAGGAACGCAAACTCGCACGCAAAAACAAAGATTTCAAAAAATCAGATGAACTTCGTGCCAAAATAAATTCATTAGGCTATGAAGTAAAAGATTCCGAGAACAGTTATAAAATAAATAAAATATAGTCTATTTTTCCCAAGGAAAATCAGGATTTCCAAAGTGCCCCCACTTTGCGGTTTCAGCAAATTTTACGTTTTCTAAATTTAACAATTTTTTTATTCCTTTGGGGGTTAAATCATACCCTTCTATTTTAGTTTCTTTCCCATCTAGCACTGCCACTGCCATAACAGGTTCTGCTTTCCCTATCGCATATGCAAGTTTTATATATGCTTCTTTTGCCTTACCACTTCTTATAAAATCAAGTGCGATTTTGCGAGCTACATATGCACCCGAACGATCTACTTTGGTATAATCTTTACCCGAAAAAGAACCACCACCAATTGGAATTTCTGGCCCATAATTATCTATAACTAATTTCCTGCCAGAAAGTCCCGTATCAGCATCAAAACTACCAAGATTCCATTCACCTGCTGGATTGATTAAATACTCCTCTGCTTTTATTATACTTTTAACATAAGGCAACAAATCAGCATTTTTTGAATTCTGAAAACTTACAACAACTGTCTTAACAATATCCCCATCCAATGTTACCTGCGTTTTACCGTCATAAGGATATTTTTCATAAACTTTTTGACATAGATTTTTAGCAAGTTCATATTCACGTGGTAAAAAGCTTTTTGTTTCG
>CAIVNB010000039.1 GCA_903907175.1 uncultured bacterium | reverse complement strand
TTGTCCGTGTTCCCATTTTTCGTATCTTTTATCATCTGGGTGCATTACAACATATTTATCTCCAAATTTTGTTTCAGGCCGAGCAGTACTTATTTCAAATGGCCCATACTTGAAAGTATAAAATTTACTTTTTCTTTCTTCATATACTAGTTCGTCGTCAGAAATAACAGTTTGGCCTTTTGGATCCCAGTTTACAATGCGGTGTCCACGATATATTAGGCCGTCATCATACATTTGTTTAAAAGCTGTACGAACAGCAAAGTTTCTTTTTTTATCTAATGTAAAAGCTTCTCGAGACCAGTCAAGAGATACCCCCATTTTTTTTAATTGCTTAATGATAGTGTCGTGACTTTCTTGCGCAAATCCATTTACTCTTTCTAAGAATTTTTCACGCCCTAAATCACTTTTCCTTATTCCTTCTTTTTCTAATATTTTTTCAACTTTTGTTTGTGTCGCAATAGCTGCATGGTCTGTGCCTGGGATCCAAAGAGTACGTTTGCCGTTCATTCTATTAAAACGCACAAGAATATCTTGCATTGAATCTTCAAAAGCATGTCCTAAGTGAAGCATGCCAGTAACATTTGGAGGGGGAAGTATTATCGAAAAATATGGTGCATCTTCTTTTGTTACACCTCTTTCAATACAAACATCTGGGCTAAAAAGACCACTTTCTTTCCATAGCCTGTAAATTTTGTCTTCAGTTTCTTTTGGATTGTAAGGTTTTAAAAATCGTTCATCCATACCGATATAATATCATTTTTTATCTTATTTTTCATTAAATGCGATCTTAATAATTTCTACAAAATGTTCCCAAGGGATTTTTGTTGGAGGAGTAGAATCTATACTGATTCCTCCATTTTGAATAGAATTAGTTGCAGGATCATAATACCAATTTGGGACTTCGTTTATTTTACCTGGCACTGATAGTTCTTGGTAGTTTTTTTCAGTTTCTTTACTAGTTTCTGAATAAATTTCACTTGTACGAATTACTACCACAAGGCGTTCTAGTAGAATTTTTTCTCTATTTTTTTGTGGCCTAGATAAAATATTTACATGTCCACTGGTTCTTTTTTGAACGACAATATCATATCTACCTCCGATTTGAGCTCTTAAATATCCAGGCATACTGACATTATCAGATTCTATTAATATTGCCTTGATGTTTGATAATTTTATTTCTACAGCCTTACCTTGCTTTTTTAGATCTTCGAAAATTTTTGGTAATTCTTTAATTCTTTTATTTTCTTGACCATAGTGTGCTTCGAAAAGGGGAATAATTGTATTTACAACTTTATTTGGATCATCTGGGTATTCTTTATTCATTGAGCCGACTAATCCTGAAAGTCCAAATGCTTTGTCAAGCGGATCCCTTGAAATTGTTCCAAGTCCAAATTTATCATCTCGTTCTGCATATTTAAGAAGCTTGTTAAGAGATGGATCGTGAGCAATATCTAAATCTTTTGCAACGAGCATTGATGCTGTGGTTTGATTTTCTTTTCCATGATGATTATAAGGACCACTGCCAACATCTATTAATATCTCACCATTTTTTAGACATTCCTCGTGTGATTTATTTGATCCGGCATTTGGGTCTATTTGAATTATTGCTTTTTCTATATTTTGGAACTTTTTAGAGCCAAAATATTTTAATAAATATATAGCCAAAATGGTGTCTGGTTGAGGCCTTACAGGTATGATTATTTTAGAGATATTCATATAAATATTATACATTTAAAGGCTTTTTTAGACACTTGACAAATTACCATAAATCTGCTATACTTATACGGTAAATGTACTTTGTTAATTGGTGTCTTTTACAGAAAATATTCAGTTAATCTAACATAACCTTAAATTTTTTCAGTATGGCTAACACAGATTTATGCGGGAAATTTATCCGCACGTTTAAAGGCAATCTTTTATGTTGCATGGAAGTTAATGGCAGAGAATTTTTTTTCGCTATGACTCCGTCAGGACAAAGGTTTTTTTTCAAAAATGAAACTGAACGTGGTAAATACCTCAATGTCCAGGAGTGGGTGCATGCACTTGCTACATGGGATGGAGCAAAAATCGAAACGCTTGCAGGTGAAGATCTTGCAAATGCTTCCTTGCTTGCTAAGACCATTTCAGCAAGCTTTGTTGCCTTCATGAGCCCTGCGCAGATTGCAACCTTGCCTTCGGACCACATGACGTATTTCAAATAAATCCAAGCTTCAAGGGATTTGAAGCACAAACGCCCGGATTAAAAAATCCGGGCAAAACTTTGCCAATTTTTTAATTTAACCTTAAATTTCCCTCAGCTTTTATATTTTTATGATTAGTTCCTTTTTTATTTTTTTCTATAAATTTTAAATAACCAGCAATTCCAATCATGATGGCATTATCGCCAGATAGTTTTTTGTCTGGAAAACATAGAATTTGTTTTTTGTTCGTAAGTTTTTGCATCTCTTTTTTCAAATATTTATTTGCAGAAACACCACCTGCCACAATTAAAGTTTCAATATTATATTTTTCTATAGCTTTTTTTGTTTTGTAAACTAAAGTTTCAACAACAGCGTTTTCGAACTCCATAGCGATTGCTTGTTTGATTTTTATATCTTCAAGTACTTTAGGATTTTTTTCTTTTAAATCTCGTATTAGATAAAGTACTGCAGTTTTGAGTCCTGAGAAAGAAAAGTTAAAATTTTTGCTAAAAAGCATAGGTCTAGGCAAAGAGAAAGAAGGAAAATCAATTTTAAAAGGGTCACAATTTTTCTGCTGAAAAATTTGTTCAGTCCTCGTGCCGTCGCACTGCGGAGCCCCTTTTAAAATTATTTTCCTTCTTTCTTTTTCGGCTAATTTTGAAATTTCAGGTCCTCCAGGATAGGGAAGTTCGAGCATACGAGCTACTTTATCGAACGCTTCACCGGCTGCATCATCCAATGTTTCTCCAATAATTTTATATTTTCCCAAATTATCAAATAATACAAGTTCAGTGTGTCCGCCTGAAACAAGTAAAGAAAGGGCAGGGAATTTTATCTTTGAAATCTTAAATGTTTTTTTATGTTTTCCAAAAACAGAGAGAATATGTCCTTCCATATGATTTACGGGAACAAGGGGGACATTCCATTTTTTTGAAAGTTCTTTTGCAAAAACAATTCCAGTCCAAAGGGCTGGCTCGAGTCCTGGACCTGAAGTTACAGCTATTAGGTCAAATGGATTTTTATTTTTCTCTAATTTGGTTTTTTTCAGTGTCCTTTCTAATAGTATAGGTAAGTTTTTTTGGTGCTCTCTTTTTGCAAGAGCAGGGAATACTCCTCCATATTGAGCATGGATTTTTATTTGGGAATTTAAGCTATCAGCGAGAATTTTAAAAGTAGGATTTTTTGTTCCTTTAACCTCTATGATACTTATTCCAGTTTCATCGCAAGATGTTTCAATACTTAAAATTTTCATAAAAAAGTGCGCGATACAGGATTCGAACCTGTGACCTACCCCACGTCAAGGGGTCGCTCTACCAACTGAGCTAACCGCGCAAACCTCAATTGCCAACTTGAATCCCGCCCGCCGGCAGATAACCGCGCAAACGTATTTCAGACGTCGCTACAACTGAGCTAACCGTGCGCTCTTTATTTATAGCATCTTTTCCTCTAATCTTTCAAGTGCGAGGATGAATGCTCCACGACGGAGATCAGTAGAGTATTCCTTCGCTTTTTTAAAAGTTTCTTGCGCAGCATCATCCATCATGGCTAAAAGTTTATCGAAAACTTCTTTTTCACTCCAATGTTCTCCTTTTAGATTTTGGTCCCATTCAAAATATGACACTGTAACTCCTCCAGAATTTGCCAATACATCAGGTATTACAGGAATATCTTTATTAAATAGTATTTCGTCAGCTTCAGGTGTAATAGGGCCATTAGCAAGCTCTAAAATCACCTTAGCACGTATTTTATCTGCATTCGCATCAGTTATCTGATTTTCAAATGCAGCAGGCACCAATACATCACATTCGGTTTCTAGTAATTCTTCATTTGTTATGTCTGTACTGCCAGCAAATCCTGCGAGAGCTCCTGTATTTTTTTTGTGTTCTATTAGTTTTTCTATATCAAAACCAAGAGGATTATAAACTCCACCTTTTGAGTCTGAGATTGCGATTATGGAGTGGCCATGACTTATAAAAATTTGTGCTGCATTTAGTCCAACATTTCCGAAACCTTGTATTACTACTTTGCATTTTCCTTGCAAGCCCAATTGTCCTTTTAATGAATCAAAAACATAAAATCCACCAAGTCCCGTAGCGGGACCTCTTCCTTCTGATCCACCTTTTCCAATCGGCTTACCAGTAAAAGTTGCTCTTGTTTTATCACCTGTAATTTTTTCATATTCGTCACTCATCCAATCCATTATTTCAGGTGTTGTGTTTACGTCTGGAGCCGGGACATCTTTTTGAGGTCCTAAAATATCGGATAATTTCTGTACCCATCCACGGGACAATCTCTCAAGTTCTCCTTTTGATAAAGTTTTTGGGTCAACAGTTATACCACCCTTTCCTCCACCCATAGGAATATTTGCAACCGCACATTTGATTGCCATCCAAAAAGCGAGTGCTTTTACTTCATTTATTTCGGTATCTTTGTGATATCTTATTCCACCTTTGTAAGGTCCTCGTGCGTTATTGTATTCAACACGGTAACCTTCAAAAACTTTTGTTACGTCATTGTCCATTTTAACGGGGATAGAAATTCTTATATCACGATCAGGCTGTCTTAATCGAGTTATAAATTCCTCATTAAAACTTTTGATCTTTGTGACTTTACTCAATTGCTCCATTCCGTTCTCAAAAGGATTTTTCATATTTTTTTATTCTTTTTATTATTAATAATTTTAATTATACCTCATAAAAGATGAGTTCTTTATGAAGTACGCTTTTTCAATAAATTTTCAAGTGTTTCTAATTCAGCCTTACAGTTCGGCTGTAATCCTTCCAAAATATCTGTGACAGGAACCGCTTCGACTCCACGTCCTTGTTCTTTGGCTATTCTTATTAAGTCTGTTAGATAATACTCACCTTGAGCATTTTGTTTATTTAGTTTTGGAATATTTTTCCAAAGCCAATCTTTGTCAAATGCATACATAGCAGGATTGATTTCTGTTATCTTTTTTTCTTCCTCTGTCGCGTCTTTGTATTCTACATTTTTTATAACTTCTCCCTTTTTATTTCGAATAATTCTACCGAGACATACAATCCCAGCTCGCCAATCATTAAAATCAGGAAGTAATACAGTGCCAATAGTTACAGCTGGTTTTTTATTTTTATGTCTTTCTAAGATTTTTAAAATAGTTTCTTTTGAAATATGAGGTTGATCAGCAGAAATTACCAATATGGTATCACAATCTTTATTTGTAAAATTTTTTGCAGACAATACCGCGTGTCCAGTTCCTAGCTGTTCTATCTGATGAGCATAATTATGATTTTCTCCAAGTGCTTCAAAAATTTTTTCTTTTTTATGTCCTACGACAATGACTGGCTTAATAGGGAAGTTGAGTTCTTTTATTGTATCTAGGATGTGTTTTAGAAATGGTTTACCGCTCAGTAATGAGAGGGCTTTTGGTCCATCAGATTCCATTCTTTTTCCTTTCCCGGCAGCCAAGATAATAATTTGTACCTTATTTTCTTTATCCATATTTTTTGATTATACACTAAAAATAGAAATTAGAAAAAGAGCTAATTTTTGAAAAATTTATATTTTTTATTTTAAGTAACCAACAACTCTCAAGACTTCATCAATAGTCGTAATACCTTTTTTAGCTTTTTGAAATGCAGCATTTCTTAAGGTTATGATGTTCTTTTTAGTTAGAATTTCTACTATTGCGGTACTTGATTGTGAGTCGAGAATACTTGCTCGAATTTCATCATCAATATCAATTATTTCAAATATGCCTATTCTGCCGACATATCCAAGATTTTGGCATTTTCCACAACCACTTCCATGATAAAAGATTCCGTCTGCCATTTCAGCAGGCAATAGAGCTAATTGTTCTTGCGTAGGAGTTATTTCTTCTTTACATTCATTGCATATTTTTCTAACAAGTCGTACTGATATTACTCCTCGTATCGATTGTGCCACAATAGAACGAGGAATATCCATTTCGACTAAACGTGTTACGAGAGCAGGAAGGTCAAATGTATGAAATGTTGAGAATAAAAGAATACCTGAAAGAGCAGCTTGTATTGCAAGGAGCGCGGTCTCACCGTCACGAATTTCTCCTACCATAAGAATATCAGGGTCTTGTCGCAATACTGAACGCATTGCTGTGGCAAAAGTAAGTCCTTGGCTGTCGCTGATACTTGTTTGTCTTATATTTTTAATTTGATATTCAACTGGATCTTCGAGGGTGATAATATTTTTT
>CAIVNB010000038.1 GCA_903907175.1 uncultured bacterium | reverse complement strand
TGAGAATCGAGGACATGGATTTAAAGCATGGCTTTTTAGTATTGCTCGCAATGAAATGCGAATGCATTGGCGAAAGGGCGGTAGAGAAATTGCTTATGATGAAAATTTACATGATGTTTACGAAAACGACAAAGGAGGAGAAGACAAGATTTTTATAGAACAAACGATAAAAAAACTCAGAGCGGAAGATTAAGAATTAATTCGTTTGCGATATATTGCGGATCTTTCTTTTATAGAAATAGCAAAGTTGCTAAATATCAATTCGGTTACGGCAAGAGTAAAAATAAACCGAGCACTTGGTCGCGCTCGAGAAATACTTAAGACACAATAATATGAAAGAATATAAAAATATAAATGAAGTGTTTGAAAATTGGGGAAAGGAAAATCAAAAACTTCCTGAAGGTAATTTAATTTTAAAAGAGAAGATTTTATCAAAAATCCCATTTACCTTAGAAGGATATAGAAGTTATGAACAAAAAAGGAAACCACTTCCTTGGATGTCCATGGCATTTCTGACAATGGCTATCTTAATTGTCATAGGGAATATAGGAATTTTTTCAAAAAATGTAGATATGGCGATTGCTCCAATGTGGGCAGAAAGGGGAAGTGGAATCCAACCAGAAACTCCTGCAGTATCTGATCAGAATAAAATGTTAGGTAATTATTATTACCCAAATCAAAATGCAACAACTGACACTCGAGAATTTTTAAAGATAAATTATAATGCAACAATAAAAACACGAAATGTCGGGGACATGGTGGCAAAAACAGAAGTCGCTGTTCGTGGGTTTGGTGGAAGAGTAGATGAATCAAGTGGTGGTGAAAAATATGGCTATGTGAATTTTTCAATTCCTGCTAGTCAGTTTGAGATGTTTAAGAGTCAGATAAAAAGTTTAACGAATGCCAAATTGTTTGTGGAAGAAATAAATTCAACGAATCTTCTTACTCAGAAACAGGGTATTGAGAGAAATCAGACACAGGCAAATAACTATATTATTAATTTTAAAAATGAAAAAGCACAAATAGTAAAAAATCATTCACAAATTATTAATTCCTTTAACTCTAGGGTAGATGGGCTAAATAAAGAATTAGTTTTACTTCAATTTGAATGGCAAGCAGCATCTAATAGTCGTAGGGCAGAAATAAATACTAGATTTGCACAAATTCAAACAGAAAAAAATACCATTCAGGAAGATTCGGCAAATGAAAATAGTAGTTATCAAAATAAATTAACTAATGTTAACCAAAAAATAAAAGATGCTGAGGACACTTTGCAGTCTTACCAAACAGCAGACCAAAATTTAATAGATAATGTTTCTATGGTCAATGGGACGATTTCTTTTGATTGGGTAAGTTTATTTGAATTAGTTAATATTTTTGTATCTTGGTATTGGTTTGTCGTAGCCTTTCTAATTGGAGCAGTTGTATCTTATTGGCGATACAGAATGTCTATGAGAGTGTTCATATAGAAATGATTAGGGCTTGCACCCTGTAGTGAATTTTGGCAATGCGCGAAGCGCGCCTTTTGTGGCTTTGCCAAAATCTACTACGGGGTTGCAATTTTATTGGGTTTATGCTAGTATATTGAACATGTTAGCAACGAAGAAAAAGCAGACAGTTATCAAGAAAAATAGAACTCATGACAAAGACACAGGTTCTCCTGAAGTGCAGGTTGCTATTTTATCTACTCAAATTAGTGAACTTACTAAACATTTAAAGAAACACAAGAAAGATAATCATTCACGTCGTGGGCTTATCAAGATGGTAGCTGACAGACGTACACACTTGAAGTATTTGGAACGAAAAGACAAGACTCGTTACAATGCTCTCATAAAAAAGATGGATCTAAACTAAATCCCACTTACATGTGGGATTTTAAGTTTAGGTTTTTATTTATAAAATTCTAAAATATACATTTGCTCAACGCACATATTTTTCTGCTGAAAAATTGCTATGCTCGGCCCGTCGGCCTGCGCAATGTTTCTCAAACGTGTATTTTAGAATTTTGTATAACGTTTCGTGTTATACTTTATTTGGTCGAATTTTAATAATTTAATAATATAATTTATATATGACAGTAATAAAACATAAAGAACAAAGAGTTGGAGTTTTTATAGATACACAAAATCTATATCACTCTGCTCGTAATTTATATAAAGCGAGAGTAAACTTCGGTGCAGTTTTGAAAGATGCAGTAGCAGGCAGAAAGCTTGTTCATGCAGTTGCTTATGTCATCACGACAGAAGCAGGCGATGAAAAACATTTTTTTGAAGCTTTGGAAAAATTAGGCATTGAAACTAAAACAAAAGATTTACAAATTTTTCATACAGGAACTAAAAAGGGTGACTGGGATGTGGGACTTGCAGTGGATGCTATTAAGACAGCGCCAAGACTTGATACGATAGTAATCGTATCTGGGGATGGAGACTTTGTACCACTTGTACAATATTTGCAGACGATGACTCAAGTAGAAGTGATTTCTTTTGGCAAATCAACATCTGCGAAGTTGCGTGAAGCAGCTGACGACTTCGTTGATCTATCTCTAAATCCAAAAAAATATTTGATTGGAAATTTCGCAAGATAGACGTTAATCAAGAAGTAAAACCCGGGAATCAAATTCTTGGGTTTTACTTTTTAGGTGAAAAATGTTAATATAACGTAAGATTCCTTATGTTGTATAGGGAAATTTATTA
This sequence comes from uncultured bacterium, assembly GCA_903907175.1. Classification (GTDB taxonomy): domain Bacteria; phylum Patescibacteriota; class Minisyncoccia; order Phycocordibacterales; family UBA9973; genus UBA9973. The sequence continues at coordinate 438 of CAIVNB010000038.1, read as the reverse complement.
GTTAATCGGTTCGTTTCCAGACAGATAGTAGTGTTCATCTTTATTTTTGATATAAATGTTAATCAAATAAAGACAGCGAACAATATTACAGTCTGGATGTGAACTAAAATGGGTGGCGAACCACTCAGATAAAAAATTATGCAAAAGAAAGAATATAGTGTTGAGATTGGCGGAAAAACAATGACCGCTATTTTCACGGATTTAGCAGAACAAGCGCAAGGTAGTGTAATGCTAAAGTATGGTGAGACGATAGTCCTCGCAACTGCTTGTATGTCTCATGACAAAGAAGTAGGTAAAGGTTATTTTAATTTAACAGTCGACTATGCAGAAAAATTCTACGCTGCAGGAAAAATTTTGGGTTCAAGATTTATGCGTCGAGAGGGGAAGCCTTCTGAAGATGCAGTACTTGCAAGTAGAGTAATAGACCGAACACTTCGT
>CAIVNB010000037.1 GCA_903907175.1 uncultured bacterium | reverse complement strand
TTTTATCTCGAGATAAAATTTATGCAACAGAGTCCTTCAAAGCCTTTGCAGCTCGGAATTTTGGAACTTTCTTAGCAGCTACTTTTACTTGCTCTCCAGTTTTTGGATTGCGAGCCATTCTTGCTGCTCTTGCCTTTATTGAAAAGATTCCGAAGCCAGCGATTGAAACTTCACCACCCTTTTTCATGGTTGCGATGATAGCATCAAACATACTGTCTACGATTTCTTCAGCTTGTACTTTTGTACCTCCAAGCTTTCCGTGTACTAATTCAACTAATCCTTGTTTATTCATATTTTTTTATAGATCATTTTGATAATATTTCGACCATTTAACTAACAAATTCTTACATATATATTATATACTAAGGGTTTTTTAAGGCAATAGAGAAAAGGTGTATTCTAAATATAGCTAAAATATTTAAAAATTTGACAAAAAAGTTGGCTTGTTTCACAATCAAGCTTTGGATTATTGTAAATTATTCTATTTATTCTTAGTTGTGCTGTTTTTTAAATAAAAATTACGATTTTATTAGCTCTTATGAGATAATAAACGGATGGAAACAAAGAATTGTCAAAAATGTAAGAAAGATTTCAGTATTGAGACTGAAGACTTTAATTTTTATGAAAAGATGAAAGTTTCAGCACCGACGTGGTGTCCAGACTGTCGATTGCAAAGACGCCTAACTTTTCGTAACGAAAGAGCTTTATATAAACGCCCTTGTGAACTTTGTGGCGTTGATACTATTTCTATGTATGATCCAGATAAGGGCATAATAAATTACTGTGGTGAATGTTGGTGGAGCGACAAATGGAATCCTGAGGATTATGCACAAGAATATGATTTTTCTAAGCCATTTTTTACACAATTTGAGGAGCTTATAAAAAAAGTTCCTCATCAAAATGTTTCTGTTAGTTATAAAACTTTAACGAACAGTAATTTTACAAATATGAATCACTATTTGAAAAGTTGTTATTATCTTTTTAATTCTGATTACGATGAGAGGTGTTCCTATGGGGAAGAGGTTGAACATTCAACGGAGTGTATAGATGTTACAATGGCGGAGACCACTCAAATAGCATACGAAAGTGTAAATTGTGTTAAGTCTTATCAAATTTATTATTCAGTAGACTGCGAGAGTTCTCATGATATATGGTTCTCAAAAAATTTGGCTGGATGTTCCAATTGTTTTGGTTGTGTAAATTTACGAGGTCAACAATATTGTATTTTTAATGAAAAATATAGTAGGGAAGATTATTTAAAAAAACTAGAAGAATTTGATTTAGGTTCTCATAATAGAGTTGAAGAAATCAAAAAACAAGCTATGGATTTCTGGCTTAAATTCCCACATAAATATATGCATGGAGTTCAGAATTTAGATTCTACTGGGGATTATGTCGACCACTCGAAGTATGTTTCAAATTCATACATTACAACTGAAGCTGAACATTGCAAATATTGTATGTGGCTTATTGTAAAAAATAATAAAGATTGCTATGACTACACACAATTTGGCGAAAACACAGAAAAGATTTATGAATCTGCGGTGTGTGGTAAGAATATTTATAATGTTATAGGTGGCAACAGAGTCTTGGATAGTAGAGATGTACACTACTCTATTTTTGCTCAAAATAATTGCAGTGATTTATTCGGTTGTGTTGGATTTTTAGGTAAACAATATTGTATTTTAAATAAACAATATGAAAAAGACGAGTATTTTGAAATGATAGAAAAAATTAAACAACACATGAAGGATTTACCATATGTTGATAAAAAGGGGCGAACTTATTCATATGGGGATTTTTTCCCGACTGAAATTTCTACTTTTGATTACAATGAAACATCAGCTCAAGAATTTTTTCCTTTAGTAAAAGAAGAAGCATTAGAATGTGGATTTTCCTGGAAAGAACCAAAAGAGAAAAATTATAAAATTACAATAAAACCTGAAGATTTACCTGATAATATTAAAGATGTCAGTGATGATATTACTTCCCAAATAATTGGATGTGCTCATAAGGGAGAATGCAGAGAACAATGCACAACCGCCTTTAGAATCATAGAATCTGAATTTGCTTTTTATAAATCACAAAATTTACCCCTTCCAAGACTGTGCCCTAATTGTAGGCATTATCAAAGAGTTTTGAATAGAAATCCAAACAAACTATATTCTAGAAATTGTATGTGTGAACAAAAAAATCACTTACACGGAGAAGAAAAATGTGATGTTTCATTTGAAACAAGTTATTCTCCAGATAGGCCTGAAATAGTTTACTGTGAAAAATGTTACCATCAAGAAGTTTATTAAAAATATACTTAATTAAAAAACTTCCCAAACGGGAAGTTTTTTAATTTGGTTTATTAATTTTAATTAGCGAGCATATTCAATGATTCTAGTTTCACGAATCATTGTCACCTTTATTTCTCCTGGGTACTTGAGTTCTTGTTCTATTTTTATTGCTATATCACGTGCCATGAGTTTTGCTTCAGCATCAGATATTTTTTCAGGCGTTACAAATATTCGTATTTCACGTCCTGCTTGGAGAGCGTATGATTTTTCAACAGCAGGGAAGCCGTTTACGAGTGCTTCAAGATCTTGTAAACGTTTCAAATAATTCTCTACTGAGTCACGTCTAGCACCAGGACGTCCGCCTGATATTGAGTCCGCAGTTTGAACGATTATTGATTCAATCGTTTCATAAGGATAATCTTCATGGTGTGATTTCATCGCGGTAATGATTTTTTCATCAGCACCAAACTTTTGTAAAATTCTCATACCGATTTCAATATGTGTTCCTTGTACTTCGTGGTCGAGTGCCTTTCCTATATCATGTACGAGGGCTCCAGCTTTTGCTATTGCTACGTCTGCGCCAAGTTCTTCGGCGAGCATTCCAGCAATATGTGCCATTTCGATAGAGTGCTGAAGCACGTTTTGCCCATAACTTGTTCGGAAATAAAGTCGTCCAATGATAGCTACGATACGTGGATCGAAATTAAATATTCCACATTCGTAAACTGCTTGTTCTCCTTTTTCTTTGATGATTTTATTTATTTCTTCTTTTGCTTTTTCAACCAATTCTTCAATCTTTGCTGGCTGAATTCTACCGTCCAATATTAAGTTTTCTAGTGCAACTCGGGCAACCTGTCTTCGGACTGGGTCAAAAGAGGAAATAACAATAGAACCTGGAGTATCATCCACAATGAGTTCAACACCAGCAACTCTTTCGAATGCTCTAATATTTCTGCCTTCTTTTCCGATAATTTTACCTTTTATTTCATTGTTTGGGATTGCCACAGTTGTGGTCATTAAGTCTGAAGCAGTACTTACAGCAAGTCTTTGTATTGAAGTAGCCAAAATTTCTTTTGCTCTTTGTTCTAATTTTTCTTCGTTATTGTTTTCGAGTTTTTGAATTTTAACTAAGATATCTTCTTCATATTTTCTTTCGACATCTTTCAAGAGTTCTTCTTTTGCCTCTCCTTCAGTCAATCTTGCAATCTTTTCAAGTTCTCCTCTTTTGTCTCCTTCTAGTTTCAAGACTTTTTCTTGAATTTTTTTGATTTCTTCTACTTTACTCTTTATGTTTTCGACTTCTTTATCTATTTCAGTCTGTCTTGTATCTAGGAGCTCATCTTTTTTGATGAGTCTTTTCTCTGTTTCTTTAAACTCTTGCTCTTTTTTCTTTTCTTCTTCTCTTGTTTCTGCAAGTTTTGTTTCTGACTTTTTCTTTGCTTCATCTACTATCTTTTGTGCTTCTTCTTTTGCTCCGACGAGCATTTGCTTGATATCAATTTCAATTGATCTCTTTTGTCCTAACGCGATAATTACACGTAGGTAGTATCCTATTGCTACACCTAAGAGGAGCGCTACGGCTCCTATCAGTAGTATTATTAATGTCGTACTCATAAGCCTTGTAAAATCGGCCTACAAGAACAAGCCACTATATTTGTGGTTCTGTTTTTGTCTTATAAAAGATAAAAAGGTTCTTATTTAAACAACTCATATTGTGTGGGATATTCCTGTAAACCAAAATAAAATAATTTTTTAAATTCAACATACTCAATATAACAAATGTTTAACCTTTTGTCTACTTATGTTAGAATAGTACCATGCACCCAGGGATAGAATCATGGAAAAATCTTGTGATTTACGCTTATAATGCTTTTTCTATTCCCCTGCTTCTTGAGACACTTTTTTCACCGTGGAAAATGGATAGAGGAGCAGGATCAAAATTTTCTTTTTTCGAAAAGATAGTTTTCTCTCTATTTTCTCGAGTTTTGGGTTTTGTAGCTCGTATATTTTTTATAGCGATAGGTCTTTTATTTACAATTTGTGTTATTTTAACCTTCCCTATATTCTTTTTTATACCAATAAAAATTAGCCGCGAATATCTCCAAGACTTAGGAAGTTTTGGGTCATCGCTTTCATATGGTGATACATATACTCTAAATATTCATAGTCAGGATGTGGTTGGGGCATCAGTGCAAAAACTTTATGGAAAAGAAAAAGCACTTCGAATGATAGAACGTGGACTTTCAAGGGAAACTAACCACAACATATTACTTATAGGGGAAACAGGAGTTGGTAAATCAACCTTGATTTCTTATCTTGGACTTCTTGGCCAATCGGGACTTTCTTTTGATGGCATCCATCATCATAGAGTTGTAGAACTATCTGTCGAAGGAATAAGTCTACAAGATTTTGACAAATGCTTAAAAGAAGCGGCTCGAGCCGGGAATGTGATCCTTGTTATTGAAAATATTCATAATTATGAAAGTTTATATGAAAGGATTCTTCCATATTTACATTCACCTAAATTGGGAATTATTGTAACGACAGACCCTTCAAATTATGATGGAGTTTTAAAAAATCATTCTGAATTTATTTCAAAATTTGAAAAAATAGATATCGGAGGGACAAATAAAGAAGATACTTTTGCAATTCTCCTAAATACTGCCCTCTCTAGTGGAATGTCTATAGAACAAAATGCGATTGAAGAGATAATAAGACTGACGGATCGATTAATCGGGAATCAACCTCAGCCAATAAAGTCTCTCAATGTCTTGGAAGAACTTAAAACGCTTAAGAAGAAAATAACTATTGATGATGTGCGACAAGTTATTTCTGACCAAACGAATATGCCGATAGGTTCTATTGGTGTCGAAGAAAGAGATGTACTCACAAAACTTGAAGCATCAATGAGAAAAAAGATTATAGGGCAAGACGAAGCGGTGAAAGATGTTTCAGAAGCACTTATTCGTCTTCGAACAGGAGTTGCAGACCACAGCAAGCCCGCAGGGAGTTTTCTTTTCTTGGGGCCAACTGGCGTTGGTAAAACTTATACCGCAAAAATTTTAGCGGAAAGTTATTTTGGTAAGAAAAATTCGATGATTCGTTTTGACATGAGTGAATTTTCACTTCCAAGTTCATTGTCTGTTTTTTCTGATAGGCTTGCCTCAGTCATCGAAGAAGCTCCACTTTCTCTTGTATTTTTTGATGAATTAGAAAAAGCAAATAGTATGGTTCATAATTTACTTCTTCAAGTATTAGACGAAGGAAGGCTGACGAGGGGTAGTGGAAGGGAAGCATCTTTTAGAGAAGCAATTATTATTGCTACGTCTAATGCGGGGAGCTCTGATATTATAGAAAATCCAAATATTGATAAAAAAATATTAATAAATAATTTAATTAAAAGAGGAACCTTCGCACCAGAATTTTTGAATAGATTTAGTGGTATTGTTCTTTTTAAACCACTTGATCAAAAACAAGCAAGAGAAATAACATCACTCTTACTTTCTGAATTTAAAGAACATCTTTTTGCTGATAAAGAAATCACACTTGAAATCACAGATGCTTTAATTGATAAAATTTCAGCTGTTGGATTCGATCCAGAGTTTGGGGCTCGCCCTATTAAACGTGCGATGGAAGAAATCGTTGAAAATAAAGTTGCAGAATATATTATGGCAGGGAATACTGGTGGTACGATAAAAATACTTTAAATTTTAAACCAAAACAAAAAATCCTCTTATCGAGGATTTTTTGTTTGTGATTATTTATTTTCTGGTTTTTTGGACTTAGTGACTATCTCATCGATAATCCCATATTTCTTTGCTTCTTCGGCGTCCATAAAGAAATCTCTTTCTACATCTTTTTCTATTTGAGGAAGTGGCTTGCCTGTATTTTTTGCAAGCAACTTGTTTAAATTATCTCTTGTTTTCAAAATATGCTTTGCAGTGATTGCTATATCTGTAGCTTGCCCTTCAACACCACCTAATGGTTGATGAATCATGATTTCTGCATTTGGTAAGATATATCTCTTACCTTTTTTACCAGCAGATAAAATGATTGCGGCTCCTGAAGCTGCGAGTCCTACACAAAAAGTAGAAACATCTGGGCGAATATGATTCATGGTGTCTACTATTGCCATTGTGCTTGTGACTGATCCGCCAGGGGAATTGATATAGAAGAAAATATCTTTCTTGGCATCTTCTGATTCTAAAAAAAGAAGTTGAGCAATGACGATGTTTGCTACATTGTCATCTATTGGTCCTGCCAAAAATACAATCCGCTCTCTCAAAAGGCGAGAGTAAATGTCATAAGCTCGTTCTCCAAATTGTGATTTTTCTATAACTGTTGGTATTAACATATATTTAAAAGATTATATTAATAATGTGAATTCTTCTTTAAATTAGTTTTTAAATTAGCTTTGTTCGAAAAGCACACATAAAATTCTGCTGAATTTTTGCTCTGCTCGTCGCTCAAGAAAATAATAGTCGGGATACCTCCTTTATTTTCTAAGCTCCTGCGCAAGGCTTTTCTCTCAAACCAATTCAAAAACTAATTATACCTTAATTTTGACTTTCCAAGAACTTAAAGACAGCTTCATTGGTTAGGACATTTTCGGCGTGAAGTTCGGCTCTTTCTGGATCGGCATCTTTATAGTGTTCTAGTATCATAGCTACTTCACGAGCTACTTGCTCTTTGTCTGCAGAAATGTTTTCAACCTTTGAAATTTTATTAAGGACTAAGGCAAGCTTTGCTTTTTTCTCGGCATCACCTCGGAATTCTTTTCTTAAATCTTCAATTGTTTTATTCAAGTGTTTCAAATAATCTTCAAATTTCAAACCCATTTGTGTTATGTCGGATTCCATTCGATATAAGATTTTATCAAGCTCAACTTCAATTAAAATTTCAGGCATATCAACTTTTGTCTCATCAATTATTTTCTCTACCATTTTTAATCTGGTTTTTTCTTTTAATTGATTTTCTTTTTCAAGCTTTATATTTTCTTTTAATTTTGTTTTGAAATCGGTAACGCTTTCAAATGGTCCAAGGGCTTTTACAAATTCATCGTTGAACTCAGGTAATTCTGGTTCTGGCATTTTTTCGTCTTCAGTGTGAGTTTCTCCTTCCTTGTGTACATGTTCAGCCATATTAATTTTAGGGGCACGAGATTTTCTAATATCCATTATTGTTTTTTCAACTTCTTCATCCGTAACAGCTGTATTTTTTTCTTCATCTGTAATATCCCCGATTGTTTTTTTTGCTATTACTTTATAATTTGGCAATTCCATTTCAGGGATTACAGCAGTTTTTATTTTAAAACCGAGTGGATTTTTGCGGGCAAGCTTAGTAATCCCTATTTCGGGCCTACTTATCGCATCTATCTTTTCATCTTCAATTATTTTTGGGTAATGGTCCATTAAAGCCATTTCCGCCATCTCTTCCAAAATACGAGCTTCTGGAATATTTGAAATTAAAACATTTTCAGGCACTTTGCCTTTTCGGAAACCATCTATTTCTACGTTTTCGCCCAGTTTCTTAAGAGCCTTACTAAAATAAGCCTCAAAAACATCTGCATCGATTTCACCTTCAATTTCTACTTCGCTTTTTGGTAATTTTTTTATATTTATTTGCATAGTACTGCTATCTTATACTAAAAAAGATTTATTTTCAAATATTATTAAAAACCTCGCATTAAGCGAGGTTTTTAATAATATTCTATTGGATGCTATCCACACTTACTCCTACACTAGTATCCGTAGAAGTTATTTCTTGTCCAAGAGTATCTATTTCTTTTAGTGTTGTTGAATCAACTTTAGTCGTTTTTGTTTGTTGTTCTTGCTGCTGTTTTTTTTGTTGTAACTCTTTAACGTTTGTTTGCCAAATGTAGATTCCACCGATTATAAGAATAACTATGATTATGATTGAGCCGATTAGGGCTCCATTTGATTTTTTTTCTGGTTCCATAATTTTAATTTGTTATATCTTTTTAAGATAGGTTAATAATAATTATTGTTTTGTTTCTTCTGTTGGTGGAATAGCTTTTGTTGTGCTTAGCTTATTTTGGACTTCTGTTCTTAGGGCCGTAGTAGCTTCACCTAAAATTTGGTAAGCGTTTCTAACGAGATCTTGAATATCTTGGCTGAGTTGTTTTATTTTAGTTCGATTTTCTTTTGAAAGTTCATTTATAGATTCTGCGAGTAATGTGTTTATTTCTGTGATTTTTGCTCTTGCTTCAATAATTCTTCCATCTGCGACAATGATTTGGCTGTTTGCGGTTGATCCAGTAATCCCGTTTGATTTTAGTTGTTCTATCTTGGCTTTAATTTTTTCTTTTGAGGCATTGAATTTTTCAATTGCTGTGTCAAATTTTTGCAGAGCTTGTTCTCTGCTGGTAATTCTTGTTTCTGCGATTTTTGCTTTCGTTGCATCCTTTTCAGTTTTTATTTGGGCTTTTAGGTTTTCTATTTTTTGTTTTGCCACTTCCCTTTGTTGTTCAAACCCAAACTTGCCTTGTTCTTTCATTAGTTTTGCTTCTGCTTTTGCTTTTTCTAATGCAGTTTTCATCATTTCTTTTTGTGCGGGAGTTAAGTTAGGTGGGGTATTTTTAGGATTTGGATTAGTTGTTTGTGCAAAAGCAACTGATCCTCCGATAAAAATAGCAAGTGTACAAATAAATAATATGTTTAAAATTTTTTTCATAATTTAGTTGGTTAGTTTATTAATTTTGACCTATTTAATTATAGCAAGAATGAAAAAATTAATAAAGAAAAATCAATAAAAAAATCCCCACACTAATAGTGAAGGGGATTTTTTTGGTATCTTTTTTATTCTTATTTTACAAGATAAACGCGACTATAAGCAAAGCAACGATATTTAATATCTTAATCATTGGATTAATTGCAGGCCCAGCTGTATCTTTGTATGGATCTCCGACAGTGTCACCAGTGACAGCTGCTTTGTGTGCAGCTCCACCTTTTCCTCCATAATTTCCAGATTCTATATATTTCTTTGCATTATCCCAAGCACCTCCCCCGGAAGTCATTGAGATTGCTACGAATAGTCCAGTGATGATTGAGCCGACGAGAAGTCCTCCCAATGCAACTGGTCCTAAGATAAATCCAACTAATATTGGAGTTAGAACTGGGATTAGTGCAGGGACAATCATTTGCTTGATTGCACTTTTTGTAACTATGTCTACACACTTTCCGTATTCTGGTTTGCCAGTACCATCCATAATTCCTTTTATTTCTTTAAATTGTCGGCGTACTTCATCGACAACTTTTCCTGCGGTCTTTCCTACTGCTTCCATACAGAGTGCTCCGAAATAATATGGTAATAATCCTCCAATGAATAATCCTACGATTACTCTCGGATCACTTAAATCAAATTTCATTACTTCATGAGTTATTGCTTTTATCTCTTCTGTATATGCTGAGAATAATACAAGGGCCGCAAGTCCCGCAGAACCAATGGCGTAACCTTTAGTAACAGCTTTTGTTGTATTTCCAACAGCGTCAAGCGGGTCTGTGACATTTCTGACTCCCTCTGGAAGTCCTGCCATTTCTGCGATTCCTCCAGCATTATCTGTGATTGGTCCATAGGCATCGATTGCTACGATGATTCCTGTCATTGAAAGCATTGCCATTGCAGCAACAGCGATACCATATAGTCCACCAAAATTATAAGTAATTAAAATTCCAACTACTATTGTAATTAAAGGAAGAGCGGTAGCTTTCATTGAAATAGCTAAACCCTGAATTACATTCGTTCCATGTCCTGAGACAGAAGCTGCGGCAATTGATTGGACTGGATTGTATTTCGTTGAAGTAAAGTATTCTGTGATTATTACAAGTGCACCAGTAACTAAAAGCCCTGTGATTGCACATATGAATAGACTCATAACAGAATATCCTCCTGGGTTACCTTCCATAAGTAATTTTGTAACTGGATAAAAAGCAACTGCGGCCAAAATTCCAGAAGTGATGAGTCCTTTATATAGTGCACCCATGATATTATTATTTTTTCCTAATTTTACAAACCAAGTACCTATTATAGAGCAGATTATTGCTACACCACCGATTGCGAGAGGGTACATAAGTGCACCAGCAAACCCTGCAAATAGTAATGAACCTAAAAGCATTGTTGCTACTGATGTAACAGCATAAGTTTCAAAAAGGTCGGCTGCCATACCTGCGCAGTCTCCGACATTGTCTCCAACGTTATCTGCAATAACAGCTGGATTTCTTGGATCATCTTCTGGAATTCCTGCTTCTACTTTTCCTACGAGGTCGGCACCGACGTCAGCTGCTTTAGTAAAAATTCCTCCACCCAATCTTGCAAAAACGGAAATTAATGATGCCCCGAAACCAAGACCGATAAGTGCTTTTATATCACCGGTAAGTGCATATAGTGTAGATACACCAAGTAAAGCAAGCCCAACGACTAGTAGCCCAGTGACAGCCCCTCCCTTAAAAGCAACTCCTAGTGCTTCACTTAAGCCACCGCGTGCTGCTTCAGTAGTTCGTACATTTGCTCTAACTGATACATTCATACCTATATATCCTGCGAGAGCAGATAGAAAAGCTCCAAAAATGAAGCCTGCGGCAGATTTAATACCAAGTCCCCACCAAAGTACAAAAAACAATACAGCAGCTATTATACCTATAGTCTTATATTGTCTATTGAGATATGCTTTTGCGCCTTCGGCGATGGCATTTGCTATGCCTTGCATTTTCTCATTACCAGCACTTTTCTTTAATATTGACCGAGCAAGTAGTAAACCGTAAACAATTGCGATTATGGAACAAACGATTGCAAACAATAAATATGAATTCATGTTCTTTTGTTTAATCCACGCCTAAGACGTGGGTAAGTTAATAATAAATTTATAATATTTTTAATCGGCTTTGGTTTTTTTTGTTTTTGGTTTTTTTATTTTTCCTTCGGCAACCTCAGGACCTTCGGCTTTTTTATTTTCTTCTGTATTTTCTTTTTCTTCAGTTATTTCAACTTTTTCTCCATCAGTAGAAGCGACTTCTTTTCCATTTCCTTTTATGTCTATTCTCCATCCAGTAAGTTTAGCAGCGAGGCGAACATTTTGTCCACCTTTTCCTATTGCGAGAGAAAGCTGATCATCAGAAACTTCTACGATTGCTTTATGTTCTTTTTCGTTCACTTCAATTGAGAGAACTTTTGCAGGGGAGAGAGAATTTGAAACAAAAACTTTTGGATCTTCTGACCATGGGATGATGTCAATTTTTTCTCCACCAAGTTCGCCGGTAATTGTATTTACTCGAGTACCTTTTTGTCCGACACATGAACCTACTGGATCAATGTGTTCATCATTTGAACTTACTGCAATTTTTGATCTTGCACCTGCTTCACGAGCAATAGATTTTATTTCAACAATTCCATTTTGAATTTCTGGAGCTTCAATTGAAAAAAGTTTTTCAATAAATTTTGGATGAGTGCGAGAAAGTCTTAAATTAATTCCTCGTGGTGTGTCTTCTACGGAATACAAGTATGCACGAATGCGCTGACCTCTCTGTAAATATTCTCCGGGGATTTGTTCTTCAGTTGGAAGAATTCCTGTTGCACGATTGAAGTCAATGTAAACATTTCCTCTTTCTATTTTTTGTACGATGCCTCCGATTATTTCTCCTTCCTTGGTTCCGTATTCATCGATGATGGATGTACGTTCTGCTTCACGAATTCTCTGCACAATAACTTGTTTTGCTGTTTGTGCTGCGATGCGTCCATAATCATCTTTTGCTTCGAGTGGAAAAATAATTTCATCATTAAGTTCAATTCCTTTTTTTATTTTTTTTGCATCATCTATCATGATGTGATGTTCAGGATTAAAATGCACGCGTTCATCACCTTCTTTTTTAAGAGAATATTCTTTCGTATTTGTTTTTAAATTTTCATGATGATGAATATTTTCTTCTTCAGTGTCTTCTTCTTTTTTTACAATTGATTCATCCACTACAATTTTTATTTGAAAAAAATCTGTTTGTCCAGTTTCTAGATCAAACTTTGCACGAATGATTTGTCCTTTTTTCCCGTAATCTTTTTTATAAGCGGCAGCCATCGCTTGCTCTATCGCGTCCAATATTTTCTCTTTTGGTATCTTTTTTTCCTCTTCTAACTGCTCTAATGCTGACTTGAATGTTTTTATATCTAACATATAATGTTTATTAAATTTTTTCTAAAAAAGCCCTGTTGCGACAGGACTAATATGAATCAAATATATCACTAGACTCAGAAATATGCAAATTTTTTAATATGAGATTTTGGGGTTATATTCTTGCGGAAGGTGAGTCGAAACAGCTGAGCGTTCTTTTTTGTAAGCCCAAGATATCTCTTTGTAAGAATCCTAAACATTACTAAACATTACTAATGGAAATACTATTTTAGTAATGTTTAGTAGGTTTTTAACAATAAACTTGGGAAACACCCAGACGTTACTTATTTTTTAGAAATCGTAATTTTTTTATTTTTTTTAATCAAAATATAATCCGGAAATTTGTAATTTTAGAATTTATTTTGTTATTTTTTTCATAATTTTTTTTATAAATTTGATAGAAAATTTTTTTGTTAAAATTTTGGCTTTTTTATTAAACCCTGAGTTATCAACATATTTTAGGCAAAAATATTAACAGGTGGAATTGTTTGGTGATATAATTTAGACAAGTTAATGATGAGTCACAAAAATCTAGTAAAAATATTTAATGAAAATTCAATGAAGAGATCTTTTCAAGAAATAAAAAAAAATATAAATTCTCAATTTTCTTTTATTAAAAATGATAATGCTTTTTTGTAAAAATTTTTGAAATAAATTTGTTTACAATAGTTACATTTCTCAATTATGAAGCTCTATAAAAAAATATTTTTAGTTTCTACTCTCAGTGTGTTTGTTTTCGTTTCATTTTTTTTATCGGCTAATATTTTTTTGAATTCAAAAATTGCCCTATCTTATGGAGATGATAATTTAAATAAAAATGATTCTCAAAATTTATTGCTTTCTCAAAAAGCTCAAACAACATCTTTTGTTGTAAATAAAGATACAACATTAAAAAATTTAAAAAATAATTTTGTAAATTATGTAGGTAGGTTTTTTTACAATAAAGCTTTAGCAGCAGGTCAAATTTATAGAATAGATCTTTTAGTTATTGGTGGCGGTGGCGGTGGCGGAGGTGGAATAGGAGGCGGAGGTGGTGGTGGTGGTTTGGTATACCAAACAAATCTTGGAGTTTCTGGTTCTTATAATGTGGTTGTTGGTGGTGGTGGTGCTGGAGGAGCTCAAGGTGTAAATGGTTCAAATGGAGGAGATTCTAGTTTTGGTACTTTTGTTGCTGTTGGTGGAGGTGGTGGTGGCAAGAATGCAACAGCTGGATTGTCTGGGGGTTCTGGTGGCGGAGGATGGACCACTGCAGCTAGTGGTAGTCAAGGTAGTGCTGGAGGACTTGGATATACTGGTAAAGAATATGGAAATGGTGGAGGGGGTGGAGCTGGCGGAGTTGGAGAAAATGGAACAACTACAAGAGGAGGTACTGGTGGAAGTGGCGTGTCAAATAGTATAACCGGTAAAGCAGTTTTATATGCTGGTGGTGGTGGTGGTGGAATTACTTCGTACGGAACACCTGGAAGTGGTGGTGATGGTGGAGGAGGATCTGGGGCAAATTCAGATGCTAATGCTGGAACAGGTGTCACTGCTGGAAATGGTACCGGGGGTACTGGAAGTGGTGGTGGTGGTGGTGGATTTAATAGAGCAAATTCTGTATATAGTAGTGGTGGCAATGGGGGCTCAGGAAAAGTTCTAATTAGTTATCCAACTGGAAATTTAACAGCAACTGGCGGTTCTATAACTACCTTGGGAAGTAATACAATTCATACTTTTAATTCCAATGGAACTTTTTCTATAATAGAAGAAGCGCCTCCTCATCCACCAGTCGTTTCTTTTAGTTCCAAAGATGGAACCACTATAAATTTAGGTAATAGTGTTACATATAGTGGAAGTGCTTCTGATAGTGGTGGAGATATGGATTATATAGGTTTTAATTGGCAAAATCCTGATGGTTCGTATAACTGGAATGCTGGTGATGGGCAAAATGGAGGGACAACAAGCATGGGATGGCCCTATATTCAATATAATCCGACGGTTTCTAATGCAAGTATAAAAGATATAGTTTTTACTCCAAATTCGGTTGGTACTTATAATGTCTATTATGTTGCCCAAGACCAACAAAATGGATGGTCTTATTCGGGTTCTTATAGACTCATTGTTGAAGAAGATGCTGTGGCTCTTCCTGTGGATTGTTCTTACACAACCACTGGCTGGGGATCTTGTTCCGCATCATGTGGTGGCGGGACTCAGTCAAACACTTACCATATAACAGCAGCAGCTCAATATAGAGGAACGTGCCCTGTAACCGAAGGACAATATGCTTCATCTCAAGCTTGTAATACTCAAGCCTGCCCTGCGGTTGTTACATCTATTTCTGTCTCACCAAATCCAGTTCCATATGGATCTTCTACAAATATTTCATTCACTTCTAATAATGGATATTATTGTCACGTAATTATGGATGATTCTTGGGCTTGGCAAGATACTGGTTATTTTGGTTCTAGAACATCTACTACTCCTGCTCTTTATACTCCAGGAAGTCACTATGCAATGGTATATTGCTACAATTCTGCTTGGGTAGGTAGTGGTTGGTCATATTCATATTTTACAGTTAGTGCTCCACCACCCGTAAATTGTTCTTACACAACCACTGGCTGGGGATCTTGTTCCGCATCTTGTGGTGGTGGTACTCAATCGTACTATTATACAATTACATCACCAGCTCAAAATGGAGGAAGTTGTCCAGTTTACGAAGGACAAGTAGCTGGAACTCAAAACTGTAACACTCAAGCATGTCCTGTAAATTGTACTTACAATACCACTGGTTGGGGATCTTGTTCCGCATCTTGTGGTGGTGGTACTCAATCAACTTATTACAATATAGTTACAGCAGCTGCGAATGGTGGTACATGTCCAGTGACTCAAGGACAAGTAGCTTCTACTCAAGCTTGTAATACTCAAGCATGCCCTCCTGTAATTAATACTCTTTCTGTTTCACCAAACCCAGCTGCCTATAGATCTACGACTAATGTAACTTATCGTTGCTCAGGAGGAGATTATGTTGTTCTTTATTTAAATGGTAGTGCCTGGACAGAGGGGTGGTATACAAATACGACATTTACTACTCCAGGATTATCTTCAATAGGGAGCAATAGTGTGCAAGCGCTTTGCTACTCTTCTGTTAACGGTTGGATAAATAGTGGCTGGAGTTATGCGTATTTTACAGTTGGATCTCCTCTTAGTTGTACAGGTACTTCTTGGGGAACAGTAGCTCACGGAAATAGCGTAACTGCTTACTCTTCACCTTCAGTTGCTTGGAATGCTTCTTGTACATCTGAAACTCGTACATGTGATAATGGCACATTAGGTGGTTCATATTTATATACTTCTTGCTATTCCGCGGCTCCTCTAAGTTGTACAGGTACTTCTTGGGGAACGGTAGCTCACGGAGCTTCTGTCACAGCTTATTCCGAAGCAGCTCCTGCTGGAGCATGTAGTGCTCAAACTAGAACATGTACTAACGGATCACTAGATGGAAGTTACACTGCAACT
>CAIVNB010000036.1 GCA_903907175.1 uncultured bacterium | reverse complement strand
GGTTGGTCCTATTATGGTTATTGTAGGTTTTGTAGTATCAGCAGCTGCAGAAAATGTAGCAGCAATTGTATGATCAGCAACTACGTTTGTAAATGTGTAAGAAGATGCTACTGCTCTACCTACGCCATCGATTGTTAGAGTTGCTGTTTGATATCCTGCGTCGGGGGTGATGGTAAACGTAGAGTCATGCCCAGTAGTTATTGATGTTGCACCAATCGGAGAAATCGCTCCATGAGCACCAGCTGTTGCGGTAATAGTATAAGTTGCATTTAAGGAAACATTTACAGTTCTTGTGGCTGTTGCGACATTTCCTGCTGCATCAGCAACTGTGTATTTAACTTTATAAGTTCCAGACACTGATGTATTTACACTACTAACAACTTCAATACTCGAAGTTAAATCCGTAGTGACTCCAAGGTATGTATCAGAAGCTGTTGCACCTGCATCAATATACGTATCACCAACAGTGATTGGAACAGTTGCAAGTCCAATAAGTGTAATTGTAGGTTTTGTTGTATCAGGCAATGCAGAGAATGTTGCAGTAATAGAATGAGGTCCAGTTATATTTGTAAAAGTATAATGATTTATACCAACAGTTGGTGTAACAGAATCAGAATCTACGGTGATGGTCGCAACTTTATATCCATCGGAAGGAGTAATGGTGTAAGTTTTATTTGAATGAACAAGTACATTTGTCACGCCATCTGGAGTGACTGTACCATTTGCGCCAGAAGTTGCTGTAATATCAAAAGTTGCCGCATTTGCATCATCAACATAAACATCGCGATTTGCAGTTCCAATATTATTTGAACTATCTGTTGAAGAATAAGTAACAACATAAGGAGTTGCGCTTGGAGTATTCATGATAGGCAATCCTGTGACAACAATATTTGAAGTTATATCTCCATCAACATCATCTATCGCCGTTGCCCCTGGATCTGAAAATGTCGTGCCACTTAGAACATGCATTGAAGCATCTCCACTTAATGTCACAACTGGAGGTGTCGTATCTGCTCCATGATTTAATATTGTATAAGTATAAACTGGATTAGTTCCTAGGGTTGAATTTGTAGGACTTGATAATGTTACAATTATTGTTTTATTTGCTCGTACAAGAGAATGATTTATTATTGTTGCAATCAAAGTCTTTTGTGTATCTCCTGCTGTGAATGTTATATCACCACTTGATGCAAGTCCGCTGTAGTCTGCATTTCCTCCACTTCCGAGAGCAGTCCCTGTAACAACATAATGCACCGTAGAATTTATCGGATAAGCTCTACTTAGATTGATAGTAAACGTAGCTGGAGTTACACTTTCCAACCCAGAAGATGTACTACCATTAAAAGAAATTGTCGGAGCTGATAAATCAAAATCGCTTAATGTACCATTTTCTGAATAATCACTCTGACTTGAAAGAGGCCCCGAGAGAGCATCTTGGTTATCATGAACTAGAACTCTAATAGGCACAACGCTATAAGTACTACCTGCTAGGGCAGATTCATAATATGTGTCCCAAGCAATTGTTCCATTGTAACCACTCTTGATAGTAGTGTTGTCTACAGGAATAGCAGAAATATTAGTAGGCGTGGTATTTGAAGCCATGACCCAAACAGGAGTACCAGCCAAGAAACTTACACCATTAGATCTCGTAGCCCGAGTGTCTTCAGTTGGCCAGGTGGCTCTCGTAAGTCCTGTCAAAGTAGTATCTGTTTTCCCCGTGTATTTAATAACCTCATTATTTATTTGTATATATCCCGAAGATTTTAATTTTGATGTACTTGAAACTTTCAGTGTTGTTCCATTATATGGATTTGTCCCAAGAGTAACTCCAATATCATAAAATATTCGTGCATCATAAGCCGGTGAAGTTTTTTTATCATTTGTAGCATCTGTTAGTTTGTATGTAACAGTTACATTTTTTGTTGTAGCATTTTGAATAGGTACAACACTCTCTACTGTAGAAGAATTTATGCTAGCTCCTGCTCCTTCACCATAGTTAGGGCTACCATCTGGTTTTGCAATAACAGATTCTCCTACTCGCATCGAGATATTTTGATTTGTACCTTTTACCCCTAATCGATATTTGTAGAAATAAGTAGAAGTTAAATCTTTGTGAATATAATAATTCGTAGAATAATTAGACAATAAATTAAGTGGGTCTGGTACGTCTGCATAATTTGAATACGAAGAGCCATTTGTAGAATAAGCATACTCTAATTTATAAGAGCTAAAACCAGTGGCTGGGGCATCTAATTGTTGCCAACTAATATAAAGTTGACTGACCATAGGAGAAACATTTATGTTTGACGTATCTTGTATTAAGAATGTTCCTGATGTTATTGGAGCGAGAGTTGAGGTGGAAGTTTCGGAAGTTATATTCCCATATGCATCTCTAAATTCATATTTGATTGTTTTTATTTCTGAATCGGAATCAAAAGTCCAAGGTATAGTAGTAGAAGACAGGAGATTTACCCATCCAGTATCTACTACTGGAGAATTAGAAACATTGTCTTGTATTCTATATTGAATAGCTGAATCGTCAGTAGGTTTCGGGATTGTTATAATTGCAGATTCTGCGACCCCTGCTACGCCTGCATCAAATGTTACAGTAGTTCCAACTACTGGCTTCTTTGCGTCTACTATAATAGATGAAATAGTTTTTGACGCAGTGTTAGCAACTGGCTCTCCGTCGTTAATCTCAACTTTAAAACTAGCGTTCAGTGTTGAAACTGATTCTGCTACAGGCGTCCAGTACACCGTATGTAAAGTATAAGTAGAGGTTATGTCTGTTGAGATACCAGATATTTCTGCTTGATTTATTGTTGTAAAATTTGTCCCACCAGTTCCATCAAAACTAAATGTCGGAGTTGCAGAAGTGTTGTCTGTATCACGAACTTTATAATCTATTTTTACCTTACCCCAATTTAGATCTAGTTTGTCAGATATTTGAGAAACACTTAATCCATCCGTTCCGAAACTTGCATCAAATTCCGGTTTTGCGTTATAACCAACGGTGTTGTCATCGGTTGTCGATACGTTACTCGAACTGTCTGTCATTTTTACAATCCAAATTTCTGATCTTGAGGCCATTGTAAAATTCCAATATAGAGTACTTAATACTGCTGGATCAGAAGAAAATTCTGAACCCGCTCCTCCTAGAGTTAGAGAGTGATCTGCATTTGCTCCATACCAAGTAGTTCCACTATCTTTGGAAAACTTTATATGAATATTTTCATTGGCTGGATGACCCACAACATTTTGAAGTTTGAAAACTACATTCGGAGAAGTTGCAACGACATCAGCATCAGTATCGTTTATTAAGAAAGTGGTAACCGTTAGAGTAGGTTTAGCCGCATCAAGAATAAATTGAGGAGAAGGAGCAGAGCCTATCATTGAACCAGTCGCCCCGTCGTTCGCAACAACTTTTATTACTTCACTAGTACTTTCATAACCATCAGCATCCGTACTTGCTTGCCAAGTTATGATTTTTCCTGTTCCTTTGTCTGATAATCCGATACCACTTCCAGTGGCAGAATTAGCTTTTATATATACTTCCCCATCTGTGTGCGCAAATGGAGTTGTTCCAGAAGCTCCTCTAGTAAGTCCTTGTAAAATATTTCCTGACTTACTCGTGTAAGTTATTATTTCATCATCGATGAGAATCGTTCCACTAGCTGGAAAGTTTGTTGCATCTGAAAGAGTGAATGAAGTTGCTCCACTTGTGGTTGTGCCACTCAAGGTAGCCCAAACCCCATAGAAAAGATAATTTGTGGTTTGAGAAGATTCATTATCAGTAACATTGTAAGTAATATTCACTACTCCATTTGAATCTTGCGAAGCAGTCACAGCGGAAACAGTCGGCGGAGAGTTAGTGAATTGGAAAGAAAGAGCTTGAACAGGACTTTGTACGTTAGTAGCATTATCGATTGATTTTGCATGAATTAGATAAATATGTCCGATCACCAAAGACATTGCTGAAGAATTGTAACTCCAAGTATCAGTACCCACGGCCGGAAGATAAGTCTCTGTGCTATCCACAAAAGATGCTCCACTGTACCATTTGTTCGTAGTGGTATCTTTTATTGAAACTTCTACTGAGGCAACCCCTGCTCCTCCTGCCGTATCGGTAGTAGTACCAGCAATTGATTGAACGCTAAATGATTCTTGAGGACTAGATGCTTGGCCGACAGTAGTACAACCATTTCCTCCTACACTACAAATCGCAGTAATGGTAGAAGTAGGTAAGGTCGTATCAAAAGTAAACGTAATTCCTGCTCCTGGAGTTTCGACATTACTTGCATCGTCCGTAGAACGAGATTTTATTTTGTACTCAGTATTGGTAGTAAATTTATCAGAAGTTATCGCATAAGACCAAGCGGTTGTTCCGGTAGCAGCTAAAAATACTTCTGTGCCCGATGAAAATGATCCGCTACTGTACCACTGATGATCCGATAATCTTTCTATTGATATTTCTGACA
This sequence comes from uncultured bacterium, assembly GCA_903907175.1. Lineage (GTDB taxonomy): Bacteria > Patescibacteriota > Minisyncoccia > Phycocordibacterales > UBA9973 > UBA9973. Next base: position 49,499 of record CAIVNB010000036.1, on the reverse strand, counting down.
AGGAAACAGTTCCCGTATCTGTCGCAGTTCCAGAAATTGAAGTTACTGCATTTTTAAAAGAAGCATCTATAGGAGCAGTAATTACCGATACTGGAGCAATACTATCTATAGTGAATGTTGTACCAGCACCAGGAGTCTCAACGTTTCCTGCAATATCAGTAGCTTTGGTTTTCAAAATATAAGAAGTATTAGAAGACCAGGTAATTCCCGAAGTAGAGTAAGTCCAAGTTGCCCCCGGAGTCACAGTTAAGAAATTTTCTGTGTCGTCGGTGAAACTCGTACCGTTATACCATTTATTGGTTGTGGTATTTTTAATAGAAATACTTTGAGCACTGATGGAGTGAGTGTCAGTAGCAGTTCCAGAAATAGAAGTAAGAGCCCCGACGAGTTGATTGTCTGTTGGGCTTGTTACGATAGATGTCGGTGCAGTATTATCAACTGTTAGCCAACCAGCAAGTGGACTCGAAATGTTTCCGACTAAGTCTACTCCGACAATATCATATACTCCATCCACTAAGTCTGCCGGTAAAGTTACCGTATAAGCAATACCTCCCGAAGCAGTAGTCTGACCGACGAATCCATTGTGATTAGTATTAACTGCTGCATCTAGATTCGCTTGAGTAGCCGCAGCCACTCCATTTTTAATTAAATATATTTTTCCTTGTTCATTTGTTTGAACCGTAGAAGTTGACACTGCTCCGCCTTTTAATACTTGAGCAACATTAATCGGAGCAGAAGTAGTCGGAGCAATTGCATCTACGGTTAGAGTTACAGTTGAAGCACTTGAAATATTTCCGGATGCATCAATAACAAATAATTTATATATTCCATCTGTGACTGGGGCAAGGATTGAAGTAGCAAGACCATTTGTCGTCTTCGTCATCGTAGTTCCTTCGACAAAAGTAGTCGTACCTGCTGGGGCAAACCAAACACCATTTGTCGTATCCCCGGATGAATTTATTGTAACAGTACCACCTCCTTGAGTTGCAAAGTTAGAAGGAAAAACTGAATTTTGGTTTGTTGGTAAATTTGCATCAATTTTTTTTGCGACATCTGAGGTACCTGCCGAAGTACTGACATTCCCTGCGACATCAGTTAAAGTAACTCCGGTCAATTGAAGCGGAGATGCTTGGTCAGTCTGACCTTGGATCACTGTATAGGTGGCAGTATAATGTGCCCCACTATCTGCCGTACTCCAAGTAAGAGCCTCACCATTATAAGTAACTGCATTTACTGTAGCATCAGCTTCAGTCGTCGTAGGTGTGATTGTGAAAACAATTGTATCACCAATCTTCAACCATCCTGAGCCAGTCGCGTTCGAAGTTACCGTTATTGTCGGTGCAGTATTGTCTACTGTCAACCAACTAGTAAGTGGGGCGGATGTATTTCCGATTGTATCTATTGCGACAGCATCATATGCTCCATCAATTAAACCAGCTGGTAAAGTAGCCTGATAAGGAGTCGTCGCAGTGGCAGGGTTAGCAACACTAAATGCCGTATGCCCGACATTAATTGCATTATTCCAATCAACTACGTATGAAATAGTTGCGATAGGACTATTGTCATATCCTGTTCTCACTGCAATTGCTTTTATTGTTCTTGCACTACTTGTAGTAATTGCTCCTGTATATAAAGTACTACTTACAGTAGGGTTTGTTCCATCAGTTGTGTAATAAATTGCATTTGCACCTGAAGATGAAATTGTTGTTGAAACGTTTGTTCCGTAGGTTGAACTTAAAGTTGGAATAGTCTGCATTGGAGTTTGAGTCCCCCCAATAGGTATTTTAACTATAACGATACCAGTACCACCATTTTGTCCACCGGCACTTGAGTTTATTGCACCTCCACCAGTTCCAGTATTTGTTCCACCAATTGCTCCTCCATCACCACTATTTCCACCAGCTGCAAAGTAGGTCACTGGTGATCCAGAAAAGTTATTATAAGTAACACCAGGACCGCCAAGTCCTCTTGTAGTGCCAGTATTATACGAACCTCCTTGACCACCAGCACCATCACCTCCTCTCTGACAACAAGCACTAGATCCTCCAGTTCCACCCGTAGCTACTAATGCTCCAAAATACGAAGAGCTTCCATTTTGCCCTGCTGGTCCATTCCAAGGAGCTGGCCAATTTGCCGCTCCAAGACCATTGCTACCTACTGTAACAGTAGTAGAACCACTAGAAATAGAAGCTGAAGCGTTATCAATTACCTGACCACCATTTCCACCTCTACCAGAATATATTGCAGCACCTCCTCCACCTCCGACAAGAAAAACCTCTCCTGTCAAAGAGCCACTAGAAGTAAAAGTTCCACTACTAGTAAATACATGAGTACGATAACCACCACTTTCTGTTACAAAATTTCCACCAGTTGAAGATAATACTTTAAGTATCTTAACAACGTAAGTTTTTAAATTTTTATTCGTTTCTACTACCGTCACAGTGACCGTCTGTTCTGTGCCACCACTTAAATCAATTGCACTTGAGGCAACTCCTGATGCGACTACTGTACCATTGACTGTGATCGTTCCTGCACCTGTCGGAGTTACTGTCACACTACTTGATCCTGTCGTCACTCCATTATAAATATATGTACCACCTGAAAATGTGTAGCCCGAAGGTGAGCCACTGATTACAAGACCAGTGAGGTTAGCAGAATCTGCTTGAGCAGTTAATGAACCCGTTCCATTTTTTACTAAATAAATTATTCCCGCTTCATCTAGTGCAACTGTAGAAGTCGAAGTATTTGTACTCATTAACCTTTGGGCAACGTTTGTCGGATAGGTCACCGTCGGTGCTTGGGTATCATAGGTTATAGATAATTGTGTCGCAGCTGTGTTGTTATTTCCCGCTAAGTCTACTGCCTTACTTCCAGCGATGTTAATTGTTTCAGTTCCTTGAGAAGTTGGATTAGCGGTAAATGTATAAACGGAACCTGTTCCAGAGAATGAAGATACTGTTCCACTTCCAAGGGTAATATCAGTGCTGTCAAAACCTGTTACATCTTCTGTAAAGGTAACAGTGACTGGTATCGGTAAATTCGTTAAACCTCCGACGACCGTTGTTGAGAGAGTCACTCCAGGTGGAATTGTATCGTAAGTAACTCCAGTACTTGAAACTTGAGTTGCAGCATTTCCAGAATTATCTGTAGCATCAAATGTAATCGCATATATAGTTCCATCAACGAGAGTCGGATTATTTGTTAGAGTAATATTTGCATGGGCTCCAATATTTAATTCTGCACCAGTTAGAGCTTGTATATGTGGTGAACCGGCATCGGCTGTCCCACCTGTTCTTGTCCAAGTTACTGATCCGGAAGCTACCGTATTTGCTTCTGTTAAAGTATAACTAACTGTTGAAGTACTAATATATGCATTCGTTGTTGGTGTAGTAGAAGTTATTGTCGGTGCAGTATTATCAACAGTTAAAATAGCTGTCGATGCAGAAGAAACGTTACCCGCTGCGTCGATAATATATAGACGATAAGCTCCTACTGTAGCTGGTGCAGCAATCAATGTCGCTGTTCCACTAGCAGTAGTCATAGTTGCTCCAGCAGAAAATGTTGAAGTTCCATTTGGTGCAAACCATATTGCACCACCTGTCTCTGCTGCACTGGTTACTGTTACGTTAGCTCCACTTTGCCTTTCTGTGTTTGTGCTAAAAACTGTATCTTGATTTGTTGGTGCAACATTATCGAAAGTAAAAGCGACACCGGCTCCTACGGCTTCAGTTCCTGAGGTAGAAGACGTTGCTTGTGATTGGATTGTTATACTATCTCCTGCTAGTGAACTTGTGAATGAAGGAAAAGCAAAAGACCAAGTTGAAAAATTTGTACCAGTATTTGTTGCACTGTTGGAAGTAAAATATGGACAGGCTTGATTAAAACTACTTCCACCCCAACATAAACCTCCTTTATTTATAGAAACTTTAACACCAGTAATAGTACCACCACTATAATCTCCGGAAGTTCCTGTAACTGTTGAAAGTGTTTTTAATGTCTGCCCAGCAGTAGGACTAGTTACTCCAGAATACATAATACCATATACTGTTCCAACTCCCGCAGTAGGCGAACCAGACCCACTTGATCCAGCTGTAACTGTAATAGTAGGGGTTCCAGAAAAATTTAAATTTGTTCCTGCAGTGAAAGATATCCTACCGCCTCCTCCACCTCCTCCATTGCTAGAAGAACTTCCAGTTGCAGAATATACACCAGCCCCAGTAACAGTAGCACCCGGAGCATTAATCCAAACACTTCCCCCTGAACCTCCACCACCTCCAGTACCCGCTGTAGCATTTGCCAAGATACTTCCATTATTAGTTAATGTACCTGTAATAGTTAATTTTATTGCTCCTCCTCCAGAGCCACCATATATGCCACCATCTCCTCCGCCTCCGCCTGAACCTGTCAGAGCTGGAGCCGTAGCTGAATCGTAAGTCGATCCACCAGCACCATAACTACTATGGCTAGTATTTCCACTTGCACCCACACCACCGTGACCTGCTCCACCAGAACTATCAAATCCAGAACGTCCTGGCCCAGTTCCACCACCATAATAATAACTCATATAAGAAGCACCAGTTCCTCCTGCTTCAGCAAGTCCTCCAGAAAGCACTCCAGTCGATTCAATAATTACATTATTAAAAGTATGATCTCCTTTTGTCCAAATTACAGTTTTACCTGCAGCTATAGTAATAGTACCAGGAGTACCAACAGTTCTTTCTATGCTTCCCGAATTTCCTGCAGTAAGACCCCGAGATCCTTCAACCTTAACAGACCCAGCATAAGTATCTACTCCAGTAGTTTCTAATTTTATTCTACCTGCTCCACCTCCACCATTGTAACCACCACCAGTTCCACCATTGGCAGAAATAATTGCATCATTACTACCGATTAAAGTTCCAGCAACTATCCAAACACTTCCTCCCGCACCTCCTCCGCCTGAACCATTAGATCCATTTGTAGATATAGTTCCATTCACTGTCACTATTCCACTTGTACTTAATTTTATTGCTCCACCTCCAGCTCCACCACTTCCATTACCATAACCACCACCACCAGAACCGAGAGTCACTGGACTTGTTGAAGATCCATAAGTTGCAGCAACTGCGCCATTTGATATTCCTTTTCCTCCTGTTCCACCATGAGAAGCTCCGTTAGAACCTTCCCATTGTCCATAAGCTCCAGCACCTTCTCCTTTACCTGAAGAGCTTGTTGCACCACCAGCATAACCTCTTCCGGCTCCATTAATGGAACCTCCAGAGTCAATCGTAATATTTCCTGTGGTACTTATTGTAACTCCCACTGCACCAGATCCAGTTGTAGCTGAAGGTAAGGTAATAAGTGATCCACCACTTTTGATAGATAAGTTTGCTGCTCCAAAATTAAAAGCATTTGCCCCTCCTTGGAAACTTGCTGCTCCGATAATATAAACGTTTGCATAATTTGACCAAGTATATGCATTATAAGCATGAGTACCTGAAGAAAGTATTAAAGCCGTAGAGTCCACTAAAAACGTCGGCACAGAAAGAGCAGTAGAAGCATTTGTGGCAACATCGGTCACCGTCACAGTACAATTACTATAAGTACCGTTTGTAAGGGTATTAAAAGTTACAGTATTAGAACCTGAAATTGCGCTAGTGATAGCAGAAGAACATGAACCACCGTAACTTATCGTTCCTGCTTCACTTGAAGTAAACGTAAAGTCAGGTGTAGTGTCAGCGGTAACAGATGCTATTGTAGCTCCAGAAAGAGCTGGGCTGGTCGTATCAATTGAGAATGTATTATTTGAAGCGTTAAAAGTTTGAGCATCTGTAGGATATCTTACAATTACTATTCCAGAACCGCCTTTTCTTCCAATAGCGTAGGGATCATATCCTCCTCCTCCTCCACCACCACCTCCTCCTGTCCCATCAGTTCCAGCAGTAGCAAGAGTTTTGGCTTGTCCTCCTCCACTTCCTCCGCCATAACTTCCTGATCCAAGTTGACCTCCCCCACCTCCACCAGCATAATCATTAGAAGAACCTAAAATTGAATTACTAATACCCGTTCCTCCATTACTTTGTCCCCCAATTCCTCCTGCTCCTCCACCTCCTCCGTTAACAGCTCCTCCAGCAAAATTTCCTCCTCTGTATCCTTGTCCAGTTTCTCCGCTTCCCCCACCATTTCCTCCGCCACCTGAACCTCCTGCATTACCTGCTCCTAGACCATAATATGCATTATCTCCACCACCACCACCATAAGCAGTTAAAGATGCAAATACTGAATTTCCTCCATTTTTACCGTATGCAGATGTATTATTTCCAGACACCCCACCATCTCCCCCAGTTCCCACGGTAATAGTAATATTCCCAGTTGTTGTAGAATACGATGTATTATAGATTACTCCTCCTGCACCACCTCCTCCACCATTATAATATCCACCTCCACCTCCACCAGCAACAATTAAGGCATCGACTATTCCTGCTGAAACAACAGAAAAAGTTCCTCCTGTAATAAATGTATGCACCGTATAACCACCAGAATAAGCTGGCGAGGATCTCGGATTTAATCCTGAAGAATCTGTGTATGTAATTGTCCCTCCTGTTGCACTAACAGCTGGAGTAAACTCATTAGATAAAGTTACTGTAGTTGTGCCATCAATATAAGTACTACCATTAGCAGAATTAACAGTATAGTCATAAGTCCAAGTTGTTCCACTTCCTGTCATTGGTTGATTTGAAATATCTATTGATCCAGGTTGGTTGATGCTTATATTTGGAGTCTGGGGTACTGCTTTAGAATAAGTAGCCGTAATAGTAACCACTCCTGTTTTAGCTGGACTCGTGCTATATGTTATATTAACTGTCCCCGCAGCCTCAACTAGTTTAGGATTATAAAAAAAAGAAACTAGAGAAAAAATTAAAACAAGACTAACTAAAACTTGGGCTCTTTTTATTTTTTTGACTTCTCGAAATAGCTGAGATATATTTTTTCTTTTTCTATTTATTTGTTTTAATAAGTTTTCCATTTTTTTATAATTGCTAGTTGTTAATTTATTTTTAAAGTTGATAATTTTTTGATTCTTAAAGTTTTCTAGAAGTTTTAATTTATCACGCACTCGCCTACGATAGAAAAAATCGAGGTTCGTTTTATCGATTAACCAAATAGTAGAATTTTTTAAAAATTTAATTTTTTCGTGGAGAAATTTTCTCATATTTACCTATATATTATAAACTAACGAAAAACCTTTAACAACAATAAAACCCAGGTATTTTGGTGTTTTTTAATAAAAATTAAAAGAGGAATCTAAACACTCATAAATCGTGATTTATGAGTGTTTTAAAATAAAATATATAGAAAAATATATTCATTTTTATGTTAGAAATACTGGCTCAAAAGTTCTCCAATTTCTATTAGAATAACTCTCAAACTCATTTTGAAACCTAAAAAAACATACTTAAGGAAATAAAAATTAAAAAAACAAAATATTTTCGAAACATTAATAAAGATTGAAAAGTTTTCCACTTGTCTAGTAATGTTTATCAATGTATACTATCCTTATGGAGAAGAAATTTATAAATATAAAAGATGCGGGAGCTATGCTTGGAGTCTCAAAACTCACTCTTCGCAACTGGGATAGAGATGGAAAGCTAGTTGCAAAAAGACACCCAATAAACAATTATCGAGTCTACTTAGCTGAAGATTTAGAGAAAATTATCAAACAAATCGAGTCTGGAGAGAAGCCTATCCGTGCCCCCAAAAAGAAGGCAAATGTGGAGCCTGAAAAACCAAAATTCTATAAACTAAAAGTTATCCACATGAACGACTAGAAAACATCAAAAAACCTGACAAAATTGTCAGGTTTTTTGTTTATAGTTTTTAGTAAATTTCTTTGTTGTAGCATTCTTCACAAAATACTTTCTCTTCCTTGTCAGGACAATAAGGAGTTTCAAATTCTGTTTTACATTTTTCTGCGTGATCATGATTCTTTTTTTCACACATACAACTTCTGTGCCAAAGTTTGCGTGGGCTTCGAATTGCAAATCTTTTTTTGTATCTACATTCAGGACAACGTCTAGGTAACGGAATTTTTTCTCTTTTGTAAAAAGAAAATTCATCAGGAACAATATTATAATTTTTAGTACAATCAATACATTTGAATATTTTTTTGTATACATCTTCACCCACTTCTTCAATCTTATCTGGGATATCTTCTCCCTTAATATTTTCCTTTCCAAATACTCCAGGAATTTTTTCTTCCCACTTCCAACCACGCTCCAAAACTTCTTCTTTTGTTAGTGGCATATAATAATTCCCCTGAGTTTCATTGTAACAAAATGGTGAAATATTTGGTGGAAAAAATTCTCCAAATTCTCCGGTATTTTTCATATGTTCAATAATTTTTTCTCTTAAAACTTCATACTCTTTTTTTTCATATTTTTTATTCAAGATCATATACTTACCTTTTTTAACAGATATACAACCAAAAAGATTTTCACAATTTTGGCAAGAATCAGAATACATCATGTTTGTATTATCAGCACTATGATTACAAAATTGGCAATTGTAATAACCTTTACTTCCATGTATTTCATATGCAAGTTCTGTACCCCAACCTATATGATATAAATCCATAGAAGATTTTAATGATGTAACTGAATAAATATATTTTGAATCTTCAACATAGTCTGAATCAAAACAAATTTTTGTATTCTTACTATTAAAAAGCATACTACCATCACAATTTACATTTCTTTCACTTACAACATATCTATGCACAGAATCATATTTCATTAGATCTATAAATTCTTTGTACAATTTTTCACGAGTTTTGTATGAGCTTAAATTATATTCCTTCACTTTTTCTATATATTCCTCACGAGAATATTGTTTATTCTTAAAGACGTAATTTTTATTACGTAAATTAGAAGACATAAAGCAATTATTGCAATTATGGCAATCGTAGCAATAAAAACTATTCATACAATTTTCTAATAAAAATCCATACTGACATTCGTAAGATTTTCTTGAATCAATACATTCATATAGCGTTTCTCCGCTTTCATAAATATAACTACAATCCATACAATTTCTTGATTTCATAATCCAATTTGAATACATGACATCTTCATCGCGAAAGGCACAAGAAGATAAATAAGTGTTCTTGTTGTCACCAGAATGATTTGTGTAATCAGAATTTATATTATTTTTATTAAATACTGCAATTCTAGGAACATCAGTTTGAAGCTCTTTAAATTGTTCAAAAAAGGTACGCGAAAAATCAAAATCCCTACCATAAGAAGCAGGGTCCCAGCCATCTCCCCACCAGCAATTTATACAATATACTTTTAAATTCTTATTCGGTGAATAAATAGTAACGGTACTCTTACCACAAAGATCACAATCTCTGCGATATAAAATACGCTCGTTTCGCCAGGCATAACGTCGTTGCTGACGACAATCCGGACACCAAGTAGGTGGTGGAACTTTTATTTTTTCGTAAAAATTAAAATCTTCAGTCTCTATGAGAAAGTTCTGTTCGCAATTCTTGCATCTTTTAGTTCCCTGATTCATGATACTCAAATACATTCACTCGAGCGGGACGAATTACTCTATCCCCTAATTTATATCCTTTTTGAATAACTTCTGCAATTTTATGATCATCTTCTTTTTTATCTGTAAAAACCATCTCTATAGAATGATGAATATTGTGATCAAAGCTTTCCCCTGTCTCACCAATACTTTTAACCCCATATTCTTCAAAGATCGTGTTCATTTGAGTATAAATATATTCCACTCCTTTCCTCCAATTTTCATCTACTTTCTCCCATGCTTCACGATTTGCAAATGCCATATTGAAACTATCCGCAACGGTCAAAAACCGAGTCAAGATTCTTTCACGCAAGCTTTCCGAAAAGTTAGCTTTTCTATCTTCTTCTTGTTTTTTATAATTTACAAAATCTGCTCGTTCTTTTTGCCAACCAATTAGATATTCTTCCTTTTCTTTCTTGCATGCATTTAAATCGGCACGCATTTTTTTAATGGTCTTTTTTAAGTCTTCTTCTCCATCATCATTGAATTCAAATTCAAGAACCTCAGAATTATCTACTTCGGAAGGACTGCCCTCTGTAATTAGAGAAGGTTCATTTTCTTTATTTTTATCTTTTTTTACTATTTCATCATTCATTTTCTTCATACTCATATTTTAACATATTTATTAAATATCCAAAAAATCCCCCTAATAGGGGGATTTTTATATATTTTAACGTTTAGACCACTGAGGAGCTTTGCGAGCTTTTTTCAATCCGAACTTTCTTCGTTCTTTTGCTCTTGGATCTCTCTTTAAATATCCCAATGTCTTCATTTTTCCCCTTAACTCTAACTCTCCTCCGACTAGAGCTCGAGCAAGGCCATGTCGTACAGCTTCTGCCTGTGAGTGTATTCCCCCACCTTTTACTCTTACTTCCACCTCCCATTTACTCCCAGGTTTAACTTTAGCGATAGGGTCTTGTATTAAACGACGCTGTTCTTCAGTCTTAAAATATTCCTTTGCGTCTTTCCCATTTACGATGAAACTTGGTTTACTAGAGCTTGTGATGCGTACACGAGCAGTAGAAGTTTTTCTTCTTCCAACTGCTTCGATGAATTTTTCTTTAGTTATCTTTTTTTCCTTTTCCATAATATTAATTATTCCTCAATTGTTAAATTTTTCATCATCTCTCTCCTTATTTTATTATCTGGTAGCATTTGATAAGTTGCTAATCTTACTAATTCTTTCATTCCTTTTTTCTCACGTGTTTCTGTGCCTTTTAAGATTCGAAGCCCACCTCTCATGCCTGAGTATCTCTTGTGAACTATTTCATCTAATTTTTTAGCTGTAATTTTTATTTTGCCTGAATTTATAACTTTTACAGGAAATCCACAATATGTATTGCGTTCAAATTTGGCGCTTGTCTTGCCCATCAAAGACATTGCTATCTCAGTTGACACTCTTCCTAGTGTCTTATCTTTCGCATCTATTATTTTATTTTCTTGTTTTTTTGTATTTTTCATATTTTTATATAAACTCAATAATAGCCATCTTTGCTCCGTCTGATTTTCTTGCTCCCAATTTTAAAATTCTAGTGTATCCTCCGTTTTTGTCGGCATATTTTGGAGCAATTTTTTCAAAAACTTTTTTCACTTCTTTTTTACGATTTGAAAGTTTAGAAATTACCAACCTACGAGAAGCGAGGTCCCCCTTTTTTGCACGAGTAATTATTTTTTCAATAAAAGGCCTAAGTTCTTTCGCTTTTGGTTCTGTAGTTTTTATTTTTTCACGCACTATCAAATTTAATGCCAATGAATTCATCAACGCATTCCTTTGATTTTTCTCTCTTCCAAATTTTCTTTTAGTATTATGGTGTCTCATAAATATATATTATTCTTTCAAATTAAAACCGTATTTACCCAAAACTTTTTTAATTTCATTAATACCTTTTTCTCCTATACCCTCTACTTCAAGTAAATCTTCTCTTCTCTTTCTTGCCAATCCTCCAAGCGTCCTGATGTTAGCTGCAGTAAGAGCATTTAATGTTCTTGTTGATAAATCTAAATTATCTGTTCTTGTCTTTAATATATCTGAAAAATCATCTTCAGATTTCTCTTCTTCCTTTTCTTTTCCTTTAATTTTTATTTCTTTTTCTTCAATTATAATTTTTTCTTCTTCTTTAAAATCAACAATAGCCTTAAGCTGATTAATCATTATCTCTATTGAACGAGTTAAGGCTTCGCGAGGAATCAAGGTCCCGTCTGTCTCGATTGAAATTCTTAGACGATTGTGGTTCGTCTTATCGCCAACACGCATATTTTCTACTTCATAAGAAACACGGCGTATTGGAGTAAATATTGCGTCAACTGCGATTGTACCAATATCTACTTTCTCTTTTTGTAAAATTTCTTTAGGAATAAAACCCAATCCCTTTTCAATTTTTATTTCTATATCAAGACCTACTTTACCTGTAATTTCTGTAATATATTGATCTTTATTTAAAATTTCAACTTGACCACCTACTTTTATATCTTCACCTGTAATTTTTTTAGGACCCTTTACTGAAAGAGTAACAGTCTGTGGTTCATCAGATGCAATCTTAAAACGAAGCTTTTTAATATTCAAAATCATTGTAATCACATCTTCCTTTATCCCCTCTATTGTAGAAAATTCATGAGAAATACCATCGATTTTAATCGATGTAACGCTGGCTCCTGGTAGTGAAGAAAGAATAATCCTTCTAAGACTATTTCCTAAAGTATGACCATAACCAGGATACAAACCATCTATCTCAAAAACTCCCTTGTCTCCTTCCTCTAAAACAACTCGGGGTTTAGAAGGCATAATTATTTTATATTCAGGCATATTTTTATAATTTTAATTCTTAATTTTGATAATACTTATCCGCTTAAAGCGGAAATAAACAAATTTAAAATAATTTAACGACTGTAAAACTCAAGTACAGCGTTTAAATCAAGGAAGGTTTCAATATTTTTTGGTTTTGATAAAACTTTACCTTCCATTTTCGTAGCGTCATACGATACCCAAGCTGGCGCAGAATAATCTTTTAATTTATCAATCATATTTTCAAAAATTTTCTTTGTCTTTGATCCTTCACGAATTTTTATTATATCTCCAGGCTTTACTTCGTATGAAGGGATAGTGACTCTTTTATCATTAACTATAAAATGTCCATGGGAAACCATCTGTCTGCTACCTCGTCTACTTGGTGCGAGTCCCATTCGATAAACTACATTGTCAAGACGAGATTCAAGATCTTCATAAAACTTTACTGCAGTTCCTGCTCCCTTTATATGTGAAGCTTTTTTAACATAGTTTGAAAGTTGACGTTCAGTAATACCATAAGAAAATCGAATTTTTTGTTTTTCAATAAGTTGTGCTCCATATTCTGAGAGAGCTTTTGGACGCTTTGCACCAGGAGAAGCAAATTTCCCTGAAGTAGTCGAAAACTTAGTTGTCTGACATTTATCATAAACGCCTGGACCTAGTCTTCTGCAAATTTTAAATTTTGGTTTAGTTATCATATAAAATAAAGTTGAAAATTATAAAATTATACTCTTCGTGGCTTTTTAGGCTTTGGTCCATTATGTGGAACAGGTGTAGCATCTTTTATGGAAGTAATCTCTATCCCAAAACCCATAAAAGCTCTAATTGCTGGCTCTCTACCTGAACCAACTCCCCTTACTACAACATCAGCATCCTTAACACCCAAAATATTTGCTTTACTGCCAATCACTTCTCCAACTTTCGAAGCAGCAAATGGTGTACCTTTTTTAGCACCCTTAAAACCAAGGGAACCGGAACTTGACCAAAACAAAGTATTGCCTAGTTTGTCTGCAAAAAGAACTTTTGTATTATTAAAAGTAGCGTCAACATAAACAATACCAGAAGTAATCTTCTTCTTCGGAGTTTTTGATGAAGTAGTTTTTACTTCTCCTTCTTTTAAAACTTCCTCTTTTTCTGTTGTAATTTTTGTTTTTCCCATTTAAATTAATTTTTATGTCTTACTTTCTTTTCTCTTACCTGAAGCCATTGTCTTTCGTACATTACCTCTTATTGTTCTAGAATTTGTCTTTGTTCTCTGGCCTCGTACTGGTAATCTTTTTATATGTCTAATGCCTCTATATGTCTTTATATCTTTCAGTCTTTTTATATTTGCAGAAACTTCTCTTTTTAGATTCCCCTCTATTTTCATTCCTTCCACTATCGTTCTTATTTTATTTTCTTCTTCCGGATTTAAGTCTTTTGCATGCTTTCCATAATCTATCCCAACCTGATCTAAAATCTTTCGAGCAGTAGAAATACCTATGCCATATACGCAGGTCAATCCTATTTCCAATCTTTTTTCGTTTGGTACTGTTATTCCAAAAATTCTCATAAATTTATTTTATTGCTTTTGCTTATGCTTAGGGTTCGAACAAATTACTCGTAAATGCCTCTTCCTTTTCACCATTTTACAATTATCACAAATTTTTTTTACTGTTGATTTTATTTTCATATAAAAATTAATTTTTCGTACAATAATCTAAAAACAAGGGAAAAACCCTTATTTTTCAATATTTTTTCATATTTACTAACTGTATGTACTATAATACACTATTCTTAAAAAAATTACAACCTTTTTACAATTCTCCCTTTCCCACCGTACTTATCGAGTACGACTTCAACATGATCTCCAATTAAAACTTTGATTCTATGCATTCTCATTTTTCCTGAAAGATACGCTAAAATTTCTTTTTCACCTTCTTGTTTTTCTGTATTTTCTACATTAACTCTAAAGAGAGTACTGGGTAATGCCTCTGTGATTAAACCGCGAACAGTTAACAATTTTTCATTTTTTGGATCACTCATTTATGTCTTATTATTCTAACAAAATATTATAAAAAGGTCAATAATTTTCATTAAATATTATTCATATCTTAAGGCATCAATTGGGTTCTTTTTGCCAGCCTGATATGCTGGATAAATTCCAAAAGCGATACCTGCTATCCCTGACACTAACAAGCCAAGGATTACAGATGAAATAGGAAAAGCAAAAACCCAACCAATAGAAGAAAAATTCTTAAGAACAATGTATATAAGACCAACAACCCCTCCTCCAATAGCTATTCCAATAGCACCACCGGTGAAGGTTAACAAAACTGACTCAATTAAAAATTGCTGTAATATATCACCATTTGTTGCACCGACGGCTTTACGGAGCCCAATTTCCCTTGTTCTTTCAGTAACAGAAACAAGCATTATATTCATAATACCAATACCGCCAACTATCAGAGAAATCGACGCTATCGCTGCTAAAAATAATGTGAAAATAGAAGTAATTGTCCCTAAGATTGCCAATATATCTGCTTGCGTTTGTATATTAAAATCATCTTTATTTGGATCAGTTATGCCATGATTCTGGCGCAATGCAAAAGTTATACGTGATTTTGCAAAATTGATATCATAGGTAGGATTTGCTTGTGCAAGGATTACATTTAAATAAGAAATTCCAAGTAATTGCTTCTGAGCAACTGTTATCGGCATAATAACAATATTTCCTTGATCAACACCAAAAGCTCCAACGCCACCTTTACTCAACACTCCAACAACACGGAATGAAACATTTTTTACTCGTATTGTTTTATCAATTGGACTTAAGGTAGTTCCAAATAAAGTATTTGCAAGATCAGGCCCAATAACTACAACATGGTTTCCAGAATCTACATCCCCTTTTGTAAAAACAAATCCTTTGCCTAATGTAAGATTCCTTACTGAAAACATATTAGAAGTAACCCCT
Organism: uncultured bacterium; assembly: GCA_903907175.1. GTDB lineage: Bacteria > Patescibacteriota > Minisyncoccia > Phycocordibacterales > UBA9973 > UBA9973. The sequence goes on along the minus strand of CAIVNB010000036.1, from coordinate 34,191 downwards.
TGATAACTTACCGTTTTATTATTATTTCCAAAAACAACTTCTGCTATGCCACTAACAAACGATGCTGCTTCATTTACAGAAGGTTCTCTACTAATAGAATCAACATCTCTTTGCTGTAAACTGGTTATTACTATTCCTTGCGCTGAAGCTGGCGAAGAAAATTTACCATTGTTGGGTGCACCAGGAGTAATAATAATTAAGTTCGAACCAACACTTTGAACTTGACCTAGGATTAGATCTTGGGCTGACTGACCAATAGACATTAAGATAATTACAGAAGCTATGCCGATAACAATACCAAGCATTGTTAAAATAGAACGCATCTTTCCATGCATAAGGCTACGAGTTGAAGTTTTAAAAGCATCTTTAAAGAGCATGTTATTTTAAATTTCCGCGATGAATACGGTTTGGGATAATTTTTTTATCACTTTCGACCATACCATCTTTTATTCTAATAATACGATTGGCAAATTCAGCAGTCTGAGTTTCGTGTGTTACCAATATTACGGTACGTCCTTTATCATTTAATGATTCAAGTATTTCCATAACTTGTAATCCAGATTCTGAGTCAAGATTACCAGTCGGCTCATCAGCAAAAATAACATTTGGGTCAGTCACAAGGGCTCGAGCAATAGCCACTCGTTGTTTTTGACCACCAGAAAGTCTACCTGCTTCTGTATGTAATTTTTCTTCGAGCCCAACAGCATGGACAGCTTCTTCTATAAGCTTTAAACGTTTGTTTGGTGGAATATCTGAATACAAAAGAGGTATTTCAACATTATCATGCACAGACAAACGAGAGAGTAAATTGAATGATTGAAAGACAAAGCCCATATCTTTATTTCGAACCTGAGCAAGTTCTTGATCACTCATTTTATCAATACTCTTATTTTCAAATTCATATGTGCCTCCGGTTGGTCTATCAAGAAAACTTAAAACATGAAGCAACGTGGATTTACCAGAACCAGAAGGTCCCATAATGGAAACAAATTCCCCTTTTTTAATAGAAAAAGTAACACCTCTTAAAGCTTTCGTTGTTGTTTCCCCTTCAAAATATTCTTTTTTTAGATTGTTTACTTCAATCATTATTTATGATGCTTTGAGTCCAATATTTAGAACTTGTTCTCCTTGCGTCGCTCCAGAAATTATTTCAACATTTCCTTTCTGATCCATAATGCCAAGGGTCACAGGATTTTGTATTACTTTGTTATTCAAAAGTGTTTCTACAAATGTTCCTTGATCATTTTGCAAAATAGCATATTGCGGGAGAACTAAAATATTATCTTTGTGTTTTGTTTCTATATCAATATTGGCAGTAAGGCCACTCTTTAATCGTAAATCAATTTTATCAAATGAGATTTTGACTTTGTAAGTAATAACCCCTCCTGTATTTGTTGCTGCTGGAGCAATATAAAATACAGATCCTAAAAATTTTTCATTCTGGAAAGCATCAAGCGTCATTGAAACTTTGTCGCCAACTGAAATTTTACCAATGTCTGTTTCAGAAGCACCTGCATCTACTTCATATCCACCATCCGACATAATAGATACAAGTGGCACGTTTGGAGATGCAAGTTGTCCTATTTTTGCATCAAATTGCGTAATTGTACCACTAATAGGTGTGACAATTTGGGCATTTTCCAATTTGGCTTTTATGCTTTCAACGTTTGCTTGTGCCCCTTGTATCTGAGCTTTAGCTATGGCTAGATCTTCAGGGCGAGCCCCCGATTTTTTTTGATCTAAGTTGGCTTTTGCTGAATCTACCGCACCTTGTGCAGAAGCGATAGCCTGAGATTGACTCTGTAGTGCTGATTGATATGCATTATTGTAAGTTAAGTAAGTAGAAGATTTAACATTTGGGATGGAAATCGTCCAAGTAGTATTGTTATAAAATGAAATATTGTTGCTTGGAAATTGTATAAATAGTCCACGAGTCCCAAGAGGAGTAGCTATGGTGCTAACTTTGCCAGTGCTTCCACTTTCAAGACCAGAAAGAGAAAAATAAGCTTCCCCATTTCCTGTTGCATATATAGTAACAGTGTAAACACCTTCTTCAGTACTAGAATATGTGCCTGAAATTGTAGGTGAGCCTGTCGTGTTTGAACCACTTATTGTAGGCAAGGCAACAAGCCCAGAATTAATCATTGTGGAAAATGCATTTGCAACTAAAACTTTCTGTTGAGATACAGTATCGTTATAAGTATTTTGTGCATTATTCAATGCAACCTTAGCTATTTCTATATCAGACGTCGAAGCTCCATTTACTAGTTTGTCATAAGATGTTTGTGCAACTAAATAAGCAGCTTGTACTTGATGTAATTGAGCAAGAAGATCGCTCGTGTTGAGTTCTGCTAATACTTGTCCTTTTGATACTTGCTTCCCCAAATCTGAATACGTATGAGAAATTACCCCACTACCGCCAAATGTTAAAGAGAGACTTTGTTGTGGAGTGGTGTTCCCTGTGAGAGAAACTGATTCGGTTATAGAACCACTCTTCACGGTTACAAATTGATATGTTGTTTTGTGATTAAAAAAAATAAAATATCCGGCTATAATAAGAACTATGGCAATAATGCCAAAAATGTAACGCTTCTTTTTAAAAAATGATAATTTTTCCTTCATAATTTGATTATAACATATTATTAAAATAACCAAAAAATTGGTTACCTTAATAAATGACGTACAAAGCAAAAATAAATTACACTAAAATTTATACAAGTTTTTTTAGTTCTTCTTGGTATTTTCCCATTACTTCCATCGAAGCAGACTGTTGGTCCATTCCACCTTTTATCTTAGCTTGAATCTCTTCTGCTATTTTTTTAAAAAGTTCTGGATTTTTCTCCATCATATTGATGACCATATCTATTTGTGCCTCAGGCACACCCTGTGTTCGAAGCATTTTTTTAAGTAAAAAATTTTTAAACATAATTATTCATCTATAATTTTAAAATCGTCTCCGACTTTTGAGACATTTTTTCTTTGGCGAATATAATAAACTACTCCACCAGAGACAAGTAATAATACAACAAAACTTCCAAAAAAGAAATAAGACTTATTTGTATTTTCTTCTTTTGTATCACTTGGCATTGGAGATGCCGCAAGATCAAGTGCAGAATTTTTATTTCCATTCTGTAAATCTTGATCCGGAGTGGTCGGCAATATTCCTTTTTCTATTTGATTATTATCCGAATTTGTATTAGTTAAAGTTTCTTGTTTTTCTCTTTCGATAGGTGTTTCTGGAATAACTTTACCCATTTCTGCAACAGAAGTATTTATTTGCGGAGAAGGATTGTAACTAAAAGCAATTTCACCTGTCGATGTTGAAAGCTTCAAACTATCCTTGTCTTCTATCGTAAAATTGGTTATTTTAGGAGATAAAATCATTTTACTTTTTGTCCCAATGCTAGTATTTTTTGGTAAAACGAAAGTTTTATTAGAAGATGTTATCTTCCATCTTGAAACATCAATATCATATAGAGAATCATTTGATAACTCAATGAAAAAATCTTTTTCATCACCAATTTTTGAAATAAAAACCGTAGCTGGGATTACCTTAACAAAAAATTTATTAATGGTATCTGAAACTTCAGAGTAATAATTCGAATAATATTCGAGTGTTATTTCATAATCTCCTTCATAGTAATATGTATGTGTAAATTTTTGATTTTGATTTGCATTTATTTCTTTTGAATCACCATCACCAAAATTCCAATAGTATTTCCCATAATTTCTTATTTCACCAGAATAACCAATAGTACTTGCTTCAAGCTCAAGAGGAATTCCAATAAAAGCTAAATCCTTAGCAATAATCTTTGTTTTTATTTTCGGTACTTCAATTATCTTTGGTTTTATTTCGATAGTAGTAGCTGGAATACTTGGACCACCTCCACCACCACTGCTTATAGGGGGCGACACCACTATTGTGTTATCTTCATTAATCATTTTGGGAGTAGGATTTAAAACCACCCACCCGTTCGAAGTTTTTTGAATACTCTTTCCTTCGTCTGGATTTGAAGCACATACAACATCACAATCATTTATATTTACTTCTCCCCATCCAACTTTTGAAATAATTTCAGCTCCATTATATAAAACAATTGCATTGTCATTTACAAGATTATAAGAAGTCGCCCATGCTACATCTGGTGTAATAATACCAGTATAATTACCTTCATTCGCTAATAAAAAATAGCTATTAGCTAAAATTGATTTTCCTTGCATCCTACTTGCTGAGACAAGAGGATATTCCGTTCCACTCGCAGTTTTGCGTTTAATTGACCATCCAGTTAAATCTTGCGCTGTGTTGTTTGAATTATAAAGCTCAATAAAACTTTCTCCAGTTGGTTTTATTTTAACTTCATTTATTATTACTGCTGCATATGCAAAATTAGTTGCTAAAAATAAAGAAAAAAACACTAAAATAAATGTTATTCTAAATTTCATAAAATTATTTTTTAATATTTTATAATATGGTATAATTTTATCATGGAAAAAGAACGAACAAAAATAGATTTTCTTGCAATTGGGGATATTGTTATAGATGCATTTATTCAATTAAAAGATGCCCACGTGCATTGTAATATTGATAAAATTGGATGCGAGTTATGCTTACGTTTCGGAGATAAAATCCCCTATGAGGGAGTCACGATCATCCCGGCTGGTGGTAATAGTGGCAATGCCGCTGTGTGTGCCTCAAGACTAGGGCTTTCGACCGCCCTAATGACAAATATCGGTGATGACCAAAATGGAAATCAATGTTTAGAAACACTAAAAAGTGAAAACATTAGTACTGATTTTGTGAAAAAAAATAAAGATAAATTTACAAATTATAATTACGTACTTTGGTATGATATTGACCGCACTATTTTAGTTAAACATCAAAACTACGAAAGACATTGGCCCGAGGAAAATGGGTCAAAAGAATGCAATCCTCTTTGGATTTATTTTAGTTCATTGGGAGAAAATTCCCTGCCCTTCCACGCCGAAGTAGTAGAATATTTAAACAAACACCAAGAAGTGAAACTCGCTTTCCAGCCAGGAACTTATCAAATAAAGTTCGGGAAAGAAAAACTGAAAGATATTTATGCCCGTACAGAAATATTTTTCTCAAATGTCGAAGAGGCTGAAAGAATTTTAGGAAAAGAAAGAGTCGGAGAAGACAAAAACATTTTAGAATTGATGAAGGATATTCATGCGCTAGGACCAAAAATGGTTGCTCTTTCTGATGGAGCAAGTGGAGCATATCTCTACTTTAACGATGAACTTTGGCATCATCCAGTTTATCCGGATGCTACTCCTCCACTCGAAATCACTGGCGCTGGAGATGCTTTCTCTGCAACTTTCACCGTAGCACTTGCTCTTGGCAAAACTCCCCTCGAGGCACTTTCTTGGAGTCTAATCAACCCGATGTCGGTAATCCAACACATTGGCACCCAAGCGGGATTGCTTACTCGCGAAAAACTAGAAGAATATTTGAAAAATGCTCCAGCAGATTACAAGGCAACAAAAATAAATTAAATATTATGAATGAAGGAGAAAGAAAAAATGGAACACGACTAAAAGAAGGCCAAGAAGTTTGGAAATCTGACCTTTCTGAAGAAGAAATACAAAAAATAAAAAATAAAATTGGTAAAAATTTTGAAAATGTAAAATTTAGATTTACTAAATATCCAGATATCATTTATTCTCTTGATAATTTCTTTAAAAGAATTGGAACAGAAACTGAAGCCTCTCTTGCTGAAAGACAACTTATATTGAAACAAGCAGATATTTTATGGGACAAAATAGACAAACTAGAAGATGAATTATATGCTCTTGAGATAGAAATAGAAAATAGTGATAACGAAAATGAGAAAAATATATTAAAGAATAAAATGGAAGATAAGAAAAAAGAGCTAGAAAAGCTCTTGGTAAAAGATTTGAAACAACAATACATAAACCCAAATATAACAGAAAATAATTAATTTAAACTTTTCTCTTTAATACTTTTCTAACTGCTTCCTTTATAGAATCTTTACCCATACCATAGTGTTCAATGAGTTCGTTTGGAGTTCCCGATTGGCCAAATAAATCTTTTACTCCAACAAATTCTATCGGCACAGGATAGTTTTGTGCCAAAATTTCAGCTACGGCTCCACCGAGCCCACCTGCAATTTGATGTTCCTCTACTGTAACAATCAACTTAGCTTCTTTTGCAAGTTTTATAATCTCATCTTTGTCTATCGGCTTGATAGAAGTCAGATTCATTACTTTTATTTTTATTCCTTCTTTCTCTAACTCTTTTGCTGCAACTATAGCTTTATATGTTAGAGCACCTGTAACAATTATTCCAACCTGGGCAAGACCTACATCAGGCATCCAAAAAATTTGTGCTTTACCTATTTCAAATGGGGTATCGTCTGTAGTCATAATCGGTGTTTTCTCGCGCGCCAAACGTAGATATGCTGGCTCTTTTGTCTTAGCCAAAAGAATCGTTGCTTTTTTTGCTTCAATTGCATCACAAGGAGAAATGACATCCATGTTAGGGATTATACGTGTTAAAGCAATATCTTCGAGCGCTTGATGTGTGCCACCATCGGGTCCTACCGAAATACCAGCATGACTTCCAACAACTACTACTTTTCTGTCATTATATGAGATTGCCGTTCTAATTTGTTCCCAATTTCTTCCGGGAGAAAACATCGCATAAGAAGAACAGAAAGGAATCTTGCCCATTGCAGCCATTCCACTAGCAACTCCCACTAAATTCTGTTCTGCAATACCCATTTCAATAAATCTCTCAGGGAACTTTTCAGCAAATAAATGCATCTGAGTACTTTCGGTAAGGTCAGCACAAAGTGCAACCACGTTTTTGTCTTTCTCTCCAGCAACAACTAAACCTTGCCCAAAGCCTTTTCGGATTGGTACTTGTTCAACATCATCATTAAAAATTTTCGGATTTAATTTTAAATTTGGATTTAACATTTTTATTTTCTACTTTTAAATTTCTACTTTCTACTTTCCAGCTCTCTTAATGCCATCTCGCCTTCTTCTTTTGAAGGTGGTTTACCGTGCCATCGATAATCTCCTTCCCATTCTTTTATCCCACGACTAGCAACTGTTTCTGCAAGAATTACGATCGGTTTATCTTTTATTTCTTGGGCTTTTTCTATTGCACTATTTAAAGATTTAAAATCGTGTCCATTTACTTCTATAGCATGCCAATTAAACGATTGCCATTTTTTTATAAGTGGTTCAAGTGGCATTATGTCTTCAGTATTGCCATCTATTTGAATATTATTTCTATCAACAATAGCAATCAAATTATTTAATTTATTTTTCCCCGCGAGCATAATAGCCTCCCAATTATTTCCTTCATTGAGTTCTCCATCACCCAAGAAACAATAAATAAATCTTCCAGAATCTTTTTTATCAATTTTATCAGCCAATGCCATACCAACAGATTGCGAAAGCCCTTCACCAAGTGGTCCTGATGAAGTCTCTAAATACGGTAAAAATTCTCGGTGTGGATGACCTTGAAGACGAGAGCCAAATTTTCGTAAAGTTTTTAATTCTTCAATTGGTAAGTACCCAGAGTGTGCCATCGCAGCATAAAGCACAGGACAAATGTGACCATTTGAAAGAACTACTCTATCACGTTCTTCCCAGCCAGGATTCTTTGGATCGTGTTTCAAAACATGAAAATAAAAAAGAGTAAAAACATCAGCCATACCGAGAGATCCTGCCGTATGCCCACTTTTTGCCTCAACTAACATTCGAATTACACTCTTACGAATATCATTCGCTTTTATTTTTAGCTCTTCATTTTTTTTATCAGATAAAAATGCCATTAAAGTTATTATATTCTATTATCCTAAATTCTCCAAATAATTAATCGTCTCTCGTATATCTTCTGATCTAAAAACCATCGATCCAGCAACAAGCTTTGTCACTCCCGCTTCAATAAGCAATGGTGCTGTCTCGCCATTTACCCCAATATCAACTGCAATTGGTAAATCAGGATATTTTTCTCTTAAACTTTTTATTTTCTCATACACTTTCGGGTCTAATTCTACTCCTTGTTGACCTATTTTGTCGTTCCCCATACATTGAATAAAATCAACATGATTTACTAATGGGAAAATCTTCTCATTCTCAGTGCTTGGTTTTACGGCTAACCCTATTTCAATAGAATCACGAATATATACATCCATTCCTTCAAGAAAATCTTTAAATTCATTCAAGTCTCCAACTGCTCCAATATGAAAAATAATTCTTTTTGGCCCGAGTTTTGTGTAGATATCAAAATTCGAAACTGCATCAACTACCATCATGTCTAATTCGAATTCAATGTCTTCCCAAAATGGCATTCCTTCTTGTTCTTCTAAAATTTTTAAAAAATTCTCATCTTCAAATCCACCTGTAGAAAATGGCCAAGTTTTTGAAGGAACATATATCCCATCACAAAAATCAATCTGGACAACTGGTGTAATACCTCGAACAAGTGAAATCTTGTTTTTCATGCCTTCATAGCTTTTTTCTAAAATTGCAGGAATTATGTCAATCATTTTTAATCAATTTTATTTATTCTTCTAATATGTCTTTCTTCTCCAGAAAACTTTGAAGACAAAAATAATTCAGCGGCAAATTTTGCTTCGTCAATAGTTTGGAATCGCAAACCTAAAGATAAAATATTTGCATTATTGTGTTCTCTCGCTAATTTTATAAGTTCAAAAGTATCCGCACTTTTTCGTCCACTTATGTCAACTGATTCTACTGCTTCTTTTGGACCATAAAAAACAACCGCTCGTATTCCCTTTGTTTTATTGGCACAAATTGCTTCACCTTGACCACTTCCACCTATGATAATTCCCTTACTTTCTGCGTTCCCTGCGACAGCCTCTGCAACAGGTCTTATGAAATCTGGATAATCATCATTACCATCATATTTAAAAGCACCTTTGTCTTCTACTTCGTACCCAAGATCTCCTAAATAACTTTTTAATTTTTCTTTAAATTCAAATCCAACATGGTCACTTCCTATGTATATTTTCATATTATTTTATTGTATTCCCTGTTTTAATAACATGATCTACTAATGTATATGTATACCCCATTTCATTATCATACCAGCCAAGAACTTTTACAAGATTACCTCCGACAACTCTTGTCATTTCAAGATCCGCAATCGATGCATGAGAATTACCAAGTATATCTGAAGATACAAGTGGTTCATTGGTAACTGTAAAAATATTTTTCCAACGTGGGTCATTTGAAGCTTTTGTTAAGATTTCATTTACTTCTTCTTTCGTAGTATTCTTTTTTGCAATAAAAGTAACATCAACTATTGAACCAGCAGGTACTGGCACACGAATCGAAATACCATCGAATAATCCTTTAAGTTCAGGAAATGCTAAGGTCACCGCAATCGCAGCACCAGTTGAAGAAGGAACGATATTTTGTGCAGCAGCACGTCCTTCTCTTAAATCTTTTTTACTTGGACCATCGACGAGAGCTTGAGTACCAGTGTATCCATGGACTGTATTTAAAATTGCTTTTTCAATTCCAATTGCTTCATGTAAGATTGCGATAAGTGGTGAGGTTGCATTTGTTGTACAAGATGCATTTGAGGTGATATCTGCTGTGCCAAATTTTTCTTCATTAATACCAAGTAAAATCGTCTCACCTTTTACGGTCCCGTCTCCTCCTTTTGACGGAGCACTAATAACTACTTTTTTTGCACCTTGATCAAGATGGAATTTTGCTTTATCAAATGAAGTAAATAACCCTGTCGATTCAACAACAACATCAACACCTAAATCTTTCCATGGAAGTTTTGTGGTATCTTTTTCAGAAACAAATTTTACTTTCTTACCGTCAATAATTAAATCAGTTCCAGATACTTCTACCTTATGTCCCCAATTTCGATAAACAGTATCGTGACGAAGTAAATATGCCAAACTTTCAATCGAACCCAAATCATTAACTGCCACAATCTCAATTTCGGGTTTGTCCCAAGAAACCTTTAAAAATGCCCTTCCAATGCGTCCGAAACCATTTATTGCTACTTTTATTGTATTCATAATTATAAAATTAGATTTTAATGTTTTTATTATATCACTCCATGGAAAAATAAAAAAATGTGCTAAAATCAAGATATGAAAATTCATAGATTTATTGGATCCTTTGATCTATCTAAAGAAAGCCTACAAATTACAGACACAGAAATAGTAAACCAAATGAAAAATGTCCTAAGACTTAAAAAGGGTGAGCTTGTTGAGTTGTGTGATGGAAAACATATATCAGTGATAGCTGAAATATGTAATATGAAAAAAAACAATATTGATGTTTTAATTAAAGAAAAGGAGGAAAATAAAAATCAACCAAAGAATAATGTTGCTCTCTTCTGTGCTGTATTAAAAAAAGAGAACTTTGAGTTAGTGGTACAAAAAGCTACAGAATGTGGTGTCTCAAAAATAGTTCCAATCATTTCAGAACGTACAATAAAAACAGGTTTGAACATAGAGAGACTACAAAAAATAGCCAAGGAGGCAAGCGAACAATGTGGTCGTATAAATATTCCAGAAATTTTAGAACCAATTAATTTTGATAAAAGCTTAGAGTTAACAAATAAAAATAATTTGAATATATTATTTGATTCTTCTGGAGAATCACTTGGCAGTTTAGCCGCCAAGTCAGGAAATGTTAATATTTTCATCGGCCCTGAAGGTGGATGGACGGAAAAAGAAATTATAGAAGCAAAAAATTTAAATTTCAAAATTGCCTCTCTTGGCTCTCTTACTTTACGCGGTGAAACAGCAGCTATCATCGCCACTTATTTAATTTCAAATTTAGAATAAATTTATTTTAAATTTATGTTAATATAGGTAAAATGGAATCAAAATTCGTCCACTTGCATACGCATTCACACTATTCCCTGCTAGATGGGCTTTCTAAGGTTGAAGATTTGGTAAAACTTGCTAAAAAATACAAAATGCCAGCAATTGCCATAACAGATCACGGCAATATGTATGCCGCAATAGAATTCTATAAACTTGCTAAAAAAGAAGGGATAAAGCCAATTATTGGTGTTGAGGCATATATTGCTGAACGCTCACGATTAGATAAAGAATCTGGCATAGATAGCAAACGTTATCATTTGACATTACTTGCAAAAAACAACGAAGGTTACAAAAACTTAATTCAACTTGTAACGCTCTCTAACTTGGAAGGTTATTACTACAAGCCAAGAATGGACAAAGAAATATTGCGAAAATATTCGAAAGGAATTATTTGTCTTTCGGGATGTCTCGGCGGAGAACTTTCCCAAGCACTTATAAATAAAGACGAGGAAAAGGGAGAGTTGATAATAAAAGAACATCAAGAAATTTTTGGTAAAGAAAACTATTTCTTGGAAATAATGAAACATGAGACTGTCCCAGACGATGCTCTCGCTCGAGAGAGTATTATTAAGATGAGTAAAAAATTTAATATTCCGCTCGTTGCTACTTTTGACTCTCATTACCCTCACAAAGAAGATGCTAAAGCTCATGAAACATTGCTCGCGATACAAACAAATTCTGATATAAAAGACGAAAATAAATTCTCATTCGGTGATGATGATTATTCTTTTGTTTCTCCAGAAAAAGCTTATGAAATTTTCAAAGATATACCCGAGGCAGTTTCTAACACCATAAAAATCGCAGATATGTGTAATGTAGAAATTGATCTTGGAAAATGGGTTTTCCCTGATTATAAGATAGAAGAAGGTAAATCTTATGAGACAAAGATGCGTGAACTTATTGAAAAAGGTTATGAAAAACTTGGGATTAAAGAAAGTCCTGAAATAAAAGAACGTGTAGAATATGAACTTGCAATTATCTTTAATAAAGGATACACGCCGTATTTCTTGGTAGTTGGAGACTTACTTCATTACGCAAAAGAACACGGCATTTTAACCACAATCAGAGGATCTGTCGCAGGTTCAATGGTAACTTATCTTTTGGGTATCACTAAAGTAAATCCAATAGAATACAAGCTCCCCTTTGAAAGATTCTTAAACCCATTCCGTCCTTCGCCTCCCGACATAGATATGGACTACGCTGACAATAGGCGTGATGAAATGATTGAATATACAAAACAAAAATATGGCGAAGATAAGGTGGCTCAAATTGGTACTTTCGGTACGATGATGGCTCGTGGAGCAGTTAGGGATGTCGCTCGTGCACTTGCACATCCATATGCTATCGGTGACCGAATTTCAAAAATGATTCCAATGGGTTCACAAGGAATGCCTATGACCATAGACCATGCGATGGAAATAGTTCCGGAATTAAAAAAAGCATATGAGGAAGAAAAAGATACAAAAGAAATAATAGATTTAGCAAAAAAATTAGAAGGTTGCGTAAGACACATTTCAGTACATGCTGCTGGAGTGGTTATTTCCCCAAAGCCACTTTACGAATACACCCCAACTCAGTTCGACCCAAAGGGTGGAAAAGTCATCACTCAATACGATATGTATAGCATAGAAGACGCTGGCCTTTTAAAATTCGACTTTCTTGGAATTCGAAACCTAGCAATATTGGGAGACGCAGTAAGTTTAGTTAAAAAATTCTATAACATAGATATCGACATCGAACGTATCCCTCTTGATGACAAGAAAACTTTTGCACTTTTGGCATCTGGACAGACTGAAGGGCTTTTCCAATTAAACGGAAGCGGAATGACAAGATATCTAAAAGAATTAAAACCAACTTCAATCCATGATATCAACGCCATGGTGGCTCTTTATCGACCGGGTCCTATGGAATCGATACCAGAATATATTAAACGTAAACATAACCCAAGACTTGTAAAATACTTAGACCCAAGAATGAAAAAATTCTTGACCGAATCCTATGGTTTAATTGTTTATCAAGACGACCTTCTTTTTTGTGCACTTGAAATGGCAGGCTATAACTGGGAAGAAGCAGACAAATTCCGTAAAGCTGTCGGTAAAAAAATCCCAGCGGAAATGGCGGCTCAATATAAAAAATTCACTAAAGGAATTATAGATAATGGACAAACCCCAGAATTTGCTGAGAAACTTTGGAAACTTTTTGAACCATTCCAGGCTTATGGTTTTAACAAAGCCCACGCAGCCTCTTATGGAAAAGTCGCATATCAGACTGCTTATATGAAAGCAAATTATCCGGTAGAATATATGACGGCCATTCTCACCGCTGAATCTGGTGATGTTGAAAAAATTTCTGAAATAATTAATGAGTGTAAAAATATGAGTATCCCAGTTCTCCCCCCAAATATAAATGAAAGCTTTGGCGGCTTTACTTGTTTACCTAATAATTTAGACGAACCAATAAGTAGTAAAAATGTAAGTGCGAAAATTCGCTTTGGACTATATACAATCAAAAATATGGGAACAGATATTTCTGATGCAATAATCGCTGAAAGGAAACAAGCTGGAAAATTTAAGTCTATTTCTGATTTCCTAGATAGAATCAAACATAAAAATTTAAATAAAAAATCAATGGAAGCGCTTATTAAGTCCGGCGCAATGGATGACCTGCCTGCCGGCGGGCAGGATTTGTGTGATCGAGGAATACTTTTGGGAAATCTTGAAGATATGCTTTTATATAATAAAGAACTTGGAAAACTTGCACAAAATCAGACTTCCCTTTTTGGTGGAATGACAGAAAGCAAAGCTCCAGGTTTTAAACTGAAAAAAGGAGAAAATGCTACACAGAAAGATATGTTAATTTGGGAAAAGGAATTATTGGGACTTTATATTTCTGGCCACCCTCTAGATAGGATCAGAGACAAACTTGAAAAACGAGATATAAATATTAAAAAAATAAAAGAAGAAATGGGTAATGGATTGCCAGTGACAATAGCTGGAATAATTGAAACAGTAAGACAAGTAATCACAAAGAACAATGAACGTATGGCATTTATAAAAATTTCTGATTTAACTGATTCTATAGAGGCAGTTGTCTTCCCAAGTGTATTTAAAAATTCAATTGAAACTTTTGTACCTGAAAAATGTATTGCCCTAACCGGCAAAGTCTCCCTCCGCAACGGCGAAAAGAGCATCATCATTGAAGGAGTGAAAGAGGTTTAAAAAAACAGCTTGAGCAATATTTGCCCAAGCTGCCCAACTTTTTTGGGTGGAATCTCAATTATTAAGAAGCCTTACCTGGAGAGCACGCAGGATGTTTACTGCAAACTGATCAGGGTTAATTACATCGCTGCAAAAACCCTTCACCTTACCAGACCTGAATGCACTTGCAAGACTGCTCTTCCTGTGAGCCTTGATTTCTTCCTGAACTGTCTCAGGATTTTCTTTTAGCGCCTCTATGAACTTTTCTCTTTTGTCGGGACGTCCACCCAACTCCTTTTCAACTTCTTCTACATACCAATCAATGATTGATATTGTTTCTACTGTTTGTGTCTGCATACTTTCAAAATTTAGATTATTTGTAACATTAATTGAACTGTCTTTATTTCTAAAAACTTGGGAACAAAAACAATCCAACTAATGCAACCTAAATACAACTTCAAAGAACTCTCATTGTCTGCATGATAGCATATAATTAAAAAAAGCCAATCTGGAATTAATTATACAGCCTCCCACCAAAGGCGGGCAGACATTACTATTGATTATAGAGAGACATAGCTTTGTCTTTACCTTCGGTAAAGATTGTTTCAAGTGCTTCGGATACTTTTTTTGAAAGTTTTTTAAGTTCTTTCAATTCAGGTTCTTTGTATTTACCCAGCAAAAATTTTAACATTGCTTCCTCCCCTTTTGGTTTTTTAATTTTCCCTGACGGAGTCGCAGGTGCAATACCAACTCGAATACGTACAAATTCACGAGATTTTAATTTTTTGATTATTGATTCCAAGCCATTGTGTCCACCAGAACTTCTATTATAAGAAATTTTCATTTTGCCAATAGGTAAATCAACATCATCGTAAATAATTACAATATCTTTTAAATTTAATTTATGTTTATCTTTAACATGCGCTACCGCAATACCAGAATTATTCATAAAAGTTGTAGGCTTAATATACTCAGTCGGCTTCCCTCCGATTGAATCTTTAAAAAAAAGTAATTTTGTTCCATTGGCAGGTTTCCATTCAACTTTATTCCCCAAAAGAAAATCTAACATAATCCATCCGGTATTATGCCTTGTTCCTTCGTATTCACTTCCTGGGTTCCCTAAACCAGCGACTAATTTCATAATTAAGATAATAACATAATAAAACTTTGTGCTCAATTATATTACCCAACAAAAGACCCCATTGTGTCAAGGAATATTTGTGATAAAATAGTCAAATGGAAAATCAAAAAAAGTCTAATTGGCAGTCGTTTTGGGAACTGGCTCGTTTTGCATTGATTGCAATAGCAATCGTTGTACCTATCCGAATGTTTATTGCTCAGCCGTTTATTGTCTCAGGATCTTCAATGGTACCAACCTTTGCAGATGGGCAATATTTAGTTGTAGATGAAATATCTTATATCGTTGGTACCCCTAAGAGAGATGACGTCGTAGTTTTTAAAAATCCAAATAATACAAAAATATTTTTTATTAAAAGAATAATTGGACTCCCAGGTGAGACAGTTGATGTAAAAAGTGATATAAATGAAGTCACAATTATCAACAAAGAACATCCTAATGGTTTTAAACTTGATCAACCATTTATAGTGAATACTGGTGGGATAGATGCACACAAAGAACTTGGAGCTAATGAATATTTCGTAATGGGCGACAATAGGCCAGCAAGTTCTGATTCAAGATATTGGGGAGTGGTACCAAAAAAACTTTTAGTGGGAAGAGCCCTCTTGCGATTACTACCAATAAACAAGATAGGATTTATGCCTGGCGATTACAAGCAGTCTCAATAATTAATTACAAAATAAAAATATGAAAAAAAATAAACAAGAAAAAAGTAAATCTAAGGAAATTTTATCTCCAAAAGGAATGAGGGATATCATGAATGACGAATACTATAATTTTCAAGGCTTCTTTGAAAAGGCCCAAGAGATAGCTGTATATTACGGATTCAAACCAATAGAAACTCCAATGTTAGAATATGAAAGAGTTTTTACTTCAGGTATTGGAGAAGGAACAGACATAATAGATAAGGAAATGTACACTCTAAAAACAAAGGGCGAAGATGTCTTGGCCTTGAGGCCTGAGCATACTGCATCTTTAATGCGAGCATATATAGAACATGGGATGCAAACGATGCCACAGCCAGTAATGTATTATCAATATGGACCAACGTTCCGTCACGACAACCCTCAGCGTGGACGATATCGACAATTTTATCAATTTGACTTAGATTCTCTCGGAAGTGGAAAAAGTATTATGGATGCTCTTGTAATAAAAGTTGGAATGAATATTTTAGAGGAAGCGGGAGCGCAAAATCTTTCTGTTGATATAAATTCAATCGGAGATAAAGAATGTAGACATGGATATATAAAAGAACTTACAAATTATTATCGAAAAAATATAAATGGCCTTGCCGCAATTGATCGTGAACGCCTAAAAACAAACCCTCTACGCATACTTGATTCAAAAGATCCAAAAACAATAGAGATAAATGAAAATGCTCCAGACTCCGTGAGTTTCCTTTGCCCTTCCTGTAAAAAACATTTCTCAGAAGTTTTAGAATACTTAGAAGAAATGGGAATTGGGTATAATATAAATAAAAATTTAGTACGAGGACTCTCATATTATACTCGCACTGTTTTTGAAATCATTGAAGAAAAAAAAGAAGATGGTAGCCTTCCCCTCACTCTTGCTGGAGGTGGACGTTACGATTATCTTGCTCGTCAAATTGGTGGTAAAAAAGATGTTCCAGCTGTTGGATTTTCAATTGGAGTAGATAGAATTATCGCATCTTCTTGGTATAAGAAACTCTGTCCTCGCATAATAAAGAAACCAAAAATATATTTCGTACAATTGGGGTCTGAAGCAAAATTAAAAAGTTTGAATGTTATCGAAATATTGCGTAAAGCACATATTCCAATAGCTCAATCACTTTCAAAAGACAACCTCGGATCACAATTAGCAAGTGCTGAAAAACTTGCTATACCTTATGTTCTAATATTTGGATTAAAAGAAGCACTGACTGATTCTGTAATAGTACGTGATATGTCCAATAGATCTCAAGATACAATAAAAATAAGTAAACTATTAGACTATTTAAAAGAATTAAAATAGAAAAAAATGGCAAAAAAAATCGTCCAAAAAGAAGATATGGTCTTACGGAAGATCGCCGTCGAAATTCCAATACACGAGATCAAAACACCTAAGATCCAAAAAATTCTAAAAGAAATGTCTGTTGCACTACTTAGCCAAGATGACGGAGTAGCCATAGCTGCTCCTCAAATAGGATATTCTCTTAAAATATTTGTTGTTTCTGGAAAAATTTTTGATAAAGATTTCTTAAAAGGCAAAGGCTTACCTAAAGACAAAAAAGATGTACCAAAAGATTTAGTTTTTATAAATCCTATAATTTCAAAACTGTCTCGTGAAAAAGATAAAGTTCCTGAAGGTTGTCTTTCCGTGAGATGGCTCTATGGTATTACCTTAAGATCAAAAAAGGCCTCTGTCACTGCATATGACGAAAATGGTAAAAAATTCACTCGTGGTGCATCAGGCTTACTTTCCCAAATTTTTCAACATGAAACAGACCATCTAAAAGGTGTTCTTTTTATCGACCACGCAGAAGACATAAAAGAAGAAAAACCACAAAAATAGTTTATAAAGTAGGAATTTTATCAAGTTACAAAGTGAATAAAAAAAATCTAAAATTTGTTTTTTTTGGTACTCCAAACGTAGCTTCGGAGACACTGGAAATTCTAAAAGAAAATGGCTATATGCCATCGCTTATTATCACATCTCCGGATCGCCCCCAGGGACGAAAAATGCTAATAACTCCCCCGCCAGTAAAAGTTTGGGCTGAAAAAAATAACATAGTTTTTTTGCAACCGGAGAAACTTGATAATGAATTTATTTCAAAACTTTCAACTTTCAACTTTCAACTTTTCATTGTTGTCGCTTATGGGAAAATAATGCCGGAAGAGCTATTGAATATGACAAAATTTGGCTCAATAAATATCCATTATTCACTTCTTCCAAAATATCGTGGAGCTTCTCCTGTTGAATCCGCAATTCTTGCTGGTGATGAAGAAACGGGAATCACAATTCAAAAAATGGAATTTAAAATGGATACAGGACCAATTGTCGCTCAAGAAATAGTGAAAATACTTTCAGATGAAAAGGCTCAAGAGTTACGTGCTCGTTTAATAAAAATTGGCGGAGAACTTTTAGTAAAAACACTTCCAGAATTCACAGAAAATAAAATAAAACCTATCCCTCAAGATGAATTAAAAGCAACTCATTGTAAAAAAATAAAAAAAGAAGACGGATTGGTAGACTTAAACGATAGCCCTATAAAAAATTACAATAAATTCCGTGCTTATGCCACATGGCCTAGGACCTTTTTTTTCGAAAATAATAAAAGAATAATTATCACTGATGCAAAGATAGAAAATGGAGAATTCAAAATTCTAAAAATAATTCCTGAAAACGGAAAAGAAATAAACTATAAACCATAAAATAGTTAAATTGCGCGACCTATCCACCGCTCCCGCTTAATGGACGGCCGTCTCTTAAACGGGAGACTCCTATTTAAGCAGATAAATTATATATTTTCTAATACACTTCCTGTTGATAACAACGTTCACAATAGATGATTTCAGGTCTATCTGGTGAGTAACTAGTCTCAAATTCATTAGTACAATTTGGTTTCATACAATGTCTATGCCAGAGCTTTAAAGGATTACGTTGCGAGAGTCTATTGTAGTGTCTACAGTTAGGACAGAGTCTAGGAAGTGGTAAATTCATTCTCAGGTAGAATTGCAGTTCTTCTGGAATGATTTTAAAAGCTTCAGTGCATTGTTCATTGCAAGTTCCTTTGTGATTGCATTCTATTACTTTTCCGATAATATCGTTGTTTGCTTCTTTTATGTTATCTGGGATATCTTCATTCTTAATATCTATTGTATAGTTTCTTTCTTCTCTATCCTTCCACTTATATCCTTGTGACATAGCTTGTTCTTTTGTTAAAGGAAAATATTCTTGAGCTATGGTTTCATTATAAGTAAATGGACTTAATTCTGATGGAAAGAACTCTCCATATTTATATATCCTTCCTTTAGCATCTATATATGGCGTATCGTTCATATGCTTTATTATTTTAGGTACTAATTCTTCGTATTCTTGCTTTGTGTATTGTTTGTTGAGGATACAGTAGCTTTTGTTTCTTAGACCTATGCAGGCAAAACAATTTTGACAATTTTTTAATAAAAAAGAATAAAAATTATTAAAACCAGACCAAACATAATAACAAAAAGCAGAACCTTGTAAACCATCGCCTGCCCCCATCATTTCATAAGAACTTTCCAATCCCATACCAATTGCATAAGAATCATATAAATCTTTTAAATTTGTAACACCATAAATAACAAAACGAAGATTTTCTGCCGGCCCTTCTACATCAAAACAATCCACGCATTTTTTAACATGACTCAAATAATCTCCTATTGAATTAACAGAGTGCCTAGAATTAGAAGACTTTCTAGGATATTTTTTTAATAAATTTGAAAATTCTATTTTAAAATTATTTTTCTCTTCAGTGGTTCCAAATACACATTCATTTAATTTCTTATTATATTCTTCTTTCTCATATTTTTTATTTAAAATAAAAAATCTTTTATTTCTCAAACCAACACAACCTATACAATTTTGACAATTACGACAATCATAACAATATTTAGTATCTATACATTCCTCTGAAAGCATTAAATTTGTAGACTCATAACATCTCTCACAATCAATCAATTCGTAACTATTTTCATTTTTACGAGACCCTAACATGTCATAACAATTTCTATTTTCAATTGAATGATACAAATAACCAGTATCTTCATTTAAGTCGCTTGCAAAATTTAGATAGCAATTTTTAGATTGATAAGTGCCATTACAATATTCACTATTTACATTACGTAAATTAAATAATGGAAATTGTGGAACTTTATTTATCAATTCATTAATCTGATTAAAAAATATTTCATCAAAATGATAATCTTGTTTATATAAAGTAGGATCCCAATCATCCCCCCACCAACAGTCCTGACAAAATACTGGGAATGGTACATCTTTGTTATACATAGAAATAATATTTCTTTCACATAAATTACAAGATCTTTTATATAAAGTCCTTTCATTCCTCCATATTAACCTTCTCTGGAAACGACATTCTGAACAAAAGGTTGGCGGAGGAACTTTTATTTTTTCATAAAAATTAAAATCTTCTGACTCTATCTGAAAGTCTTTCTTGCAATTCTGGCATATTTTACTCTCTCTGTTCATTATTTAAAAATTAGTATTTGGAAGTAAAAGGATTTCTTTTAGAAAGTCCTTTCATCATTTTTTTTACACTAGAAGCTCCACGTTTAAAGAGAGTCATTTTTTTATCTTTATTTTTTGTTATTTCTGTAAACAAATCTTCTTTTACAGCATCTATAGCTTCATACATATCTTGCCTGTTTACACTAGCGTAAAACTTTTTTCCTTTTATATTTATTGAGCAATCAGCATGAAAAACCTCACCTCCTTTATGATGGTGGGTTGTTTTTGAAATGCTAAAAAGAACAATAACTTCCCCATCTTTTTCCTCTATTTCAGTTAGTAATTTACCTAAATTCGTTACTCTTTTCTCTACATAATCATGTATTGCTTCTGTAATTTCTATATTTTTTGATTGAAAATTTATTTTCATATCTTAAAAAATTAATCTAATAATCTAAAACTTCAAACTACGAACTAATGCTTTTAATATAATATCTAATTCCATTGTGGCCACTCCTATTACCGTATCTGCTCCACCATAGTAAATATAAAGTAATTTATCACGAACTACCATTCCACAAGGGAAAACTACATTATTTACAATGCCAACCTTCTCGTATTGCTCAACTGGTTCAAAAATCGGGTCTGTGGATCGTGCAAGTACTATGGCTGGATCTTTTAAATCAAGAAGTAATGCTCCTACTCTATATGAAGAATGACTCTTTGACACACCATGGTATAACAACAACCATCCATATTTTGTTTTTATTGGCGGAGCGGTAATTCCAACTTTTGCACTATCCCAAGAATTTGGTCTTGCTCCAATAATACGAATACATTTTTTTACTGATTCATTCTTAAAATCAAGTGTCTTAAAATAATCCCCACATATTTCATTACCAACTCGATGAAGAATAAAATACCCACCTGGTAGTTTCTCGGGGAAAAGACACGTGTCTTTGTCGTCAAAACCAGCAGGAGTTACAAGCACTGGTTTTTCCCATTTCCAGTTATGTGCAATAAAATCTTTTTCTGTGATAGATGAGATGGCAACTCTTGGCGGGCCAATACCGTCAAAAGCGGTATAACATACATAAATATTTTTACCTATTTTGGTTAATCTTGGATCCTCACAACCAGAATTTGCATTATTTATTTTTTTCATTTCAAACTCTTCGCGAGGAACATATATCGGGTCAGCTATCCTTTCAATGATATCAGTACCATTTTTTGTCATGGCATAACCAAAATATGAAGTATTGTCTGGGGATGACGTCCGATAGACAATATGCGTCTTGTTTCCAATACTAATCGCCGCTGGATTAAAAGTAGCCTTTGCTTCCCATGGATGCTCTTGCTTGGGAGTTATGATTGGGTTCCCAGAAAATCTTTTAAAGTGCCATTTTTCTTTAATGTCTGGGTGCATGCTTGAAATCAAGTCTGTTAAGGAAACATGAGCACAACAAGCTGTAGTATCAGCTGCTCCATAATAAATAGCAAGAGTATCTTTCTCTAAAATCGCTCCGCTTGGGAAAATAACATTTGGGATATATCCTGATAATTCATAAGGCTCTTCTGGAGTAAGAAGAGGCCCTGGAGTTCTACCAATTATTTTTCTTGGATCATTTGGATCAAGAAGTAAGGCTTCAATGCCAAAAATTCTTTCTTGGTTGTTCGGGTTTTGAAAATAATTTTGAATATGAGAGTAAACTAAGAGCCAACCATATTTTGTTTTTATTGGTGGAGCTCCTACTTCAACATGATCATATTGATTACGCCTTGGATCAATTACATAATCATCTATATTTTTACTCCATTTTTCCCAAAAAGATGGCCTCCACAATTCTTCTATTTTATCTACTTGTGCAATTACTATCTTTGCTGGAGGAGAATCAGTATGTGCTGAGAAAATTACAGTTACTTTGCCGTTTATTCTATCAGGAAAAAGCGTCATCGCTTTCGCATTGAAAGGAGTAACAAAATGACGTTCGTCAATTTTTTTCAAATCCTTTGATACTGCTACTGCAATTTTAATCCCCTCTGGACCAAGCGGATACTTTGAAAGAGCAGTATAAAAAGTATAAAAATTACCCTCGAAATGTGTAATTCTTGGATCTTCGCAGCCAAACTGATCCCATTCTTCTTTTGGAGTAATAAATTGAACACAATCTTTAAAATGAATCCCGTCTTTACTTTTACCTATACCGACAACTGACGTCTGGTGTGGATTCCTTAGAGCGTCAACTGCAGATATAGCACGATAAACACCATAGATACTTTTTCCATGCTTAATAGGACACATATTGAAAGTTGCAAACTCTTCCCAATAATGATCTCTATTTGGAATTAAAAATGGATTGTGTTCTGATCTTTTTACTACATACATATTAATTTTTCTTACTTCCTTTCTTTAGTTTTGTAATACCAGTAGTCATAAGTTCTTTCAAAAAAAGTTCCAAATTTGCAGTAGCAACACAAGATACCATGTCTGCTCCTCCATAGTAAATAAAAAGTTCCCCTTTTTTTACTACTGCTCCACAAGAATAAACAACACCCCATTTATATCCTTGGTTTTCATAAAATGCCTCTGGTTCTAAAATTGGCTCTTTTGATCGATAGAGAATTTTTGTTGGATCTTTTAAATCAAGCAACAACGCTCCCATCCTATATCTATCGGGATTTTTATGGTCCATCGCATGATATAACACAAGCCAACCATATTTTGTCTTAATAGGAGCTGGACCTACTCCCCGAAACCAACTATCCCAATCCCTACTTTTATCTACAGGTCTCGTGTTATTACTTTTTATAAATTTCTTGCCATCTAACTCGTCTAAACTCTTAAAATAACTAATAAGAATTTTTGGATAAAAGCTATGAAATATAGCATATTTACCATTAATTTTCTCTGGGAAAATGACCCAATTCTTATTAACTTCTCCTGGAGGAGAAATTAAAACTGATTTTTTCCAATTCCACTTCTTATTTAAAAAATCCTCTAAGCTTATTGAAGTGAGCCCAATACGCACTGAGCCCCAACCATTGAAAGCGGTATACGTCATGTATAGTCTATCATCGATTTTTGTAATTCTTGGATCTTCTGCCCCACCGTTCCACCCGCCACCAGAACTATAAAAAATTGGTTCCCCCGTATTGCTCGAATAATTTTTGTGAATGAATATTGGTTTAAAGGTTCTTTCAGAAAAATTATACCCATCCTTGCTTCCCGCATATCCTAATGTAGATATATCATTCACCCCCACTGCTCGATATACCACATGTACTTTGCCGTCGTGGACGAAAGCGGTTGGATTAAAAGTTGCTTTTGACTCCCAATACATATTACTTGCTGGATGTATAATTGGGTTACCAACAAAACGCTTAAGCTCCTTTTTTGGTTTATCTTTTATTATTATTTTTCTCTTAGTTTTTTTGGAAATTATCTTCTTAACATTTTTTTTTACCTTAGAAACTTTTTTAGTTTTTAAAATAAGTTTTTTCCTAGGAGTAAAAACACTTTTTTTCTTTAAAAGTTTACTTTCTTTTTTATTTACACTAGCTTTTGACCTTTTACTAGAACCGGCAGGTTTTTTTACTTTCTTTAAAACTTTAGCCATTACAAATATAATACATTAAAATAAAAAGTTTTACTAGCCTATTTTTTGATTTTTTGTGCTTGTTTTACTAATTCAGAGGAGCTTCTAACCTTTCCACCATGTCCAACGTTATAAACAATCTCAATGCCAAGTTCCTCACAAAGAGCTACTTCAGGCACAGGATCCCCGTCTGGCTTTCTGTCCCCACCGTTGGCAAAAACATGCGGCTTAATTTTACGTATTTCTTCACAAACAGTTATATCTTTAGTATTTTCAGAGTGGCTTGTTATTATTACTTCATCGACACATCCAATCGCTTCGATAATCTCCTTTCGTTCATTCTCTGTCATAAAAGCATATCCCTTTTTTAGTTTTAACCAATTATCATTATTTATAACAACAATCAATTTATCACCAAGTTTTTTTGCTTCCTGCATATAGCGAACGTGCCCTATGTGGATAGGGTCAAATCCTCCGCTTATCATTACTATTTTTCCTTTTCTCTTTAAATTCTTTGCTTTCTTTTTCATCGTACTAAAACGGTAATTAATAAAAATTTATTTATATTATATTACTATTTATGTTAAAATGAAAGTCAAATATGAAAAACAATAAAAAGGTAAAAGTAGCATTAAATTCTGTGTTCTGGAGCATATTCTTAACACTCATGAAGGGTGTTGTTGGTTTAATTACTGGGAGTTTGGGTATCTTATCCGAAGCTCTGCACTCGGCCCTTGATTTAGGGGCAGCACTTTTGACTTTTTTTTCAGTACGAGTTGCAGACCTACCCGCTGACGAGCGTCATCCATATGGTCATTCTAAAATAGAAAGCATTTCAGCTTTAATTGAATCCGCCTTACTTTTTGTTACCTCAGGTTGGATTATTTATGAAGCGATAAAAAGATTATTTTTTGAAAAAGTTGAAGTTGAGATTGTTTGGTACGCTTTTGTAGTAATAATAATTTCTATTTTTGTAGATATTTCTCGTTCTCGTGCATTAATGAAGGTCGCAAAAGAAACAAAAAGCCAAGCACTTGAAGCTGATGCACTTCATTTCAGCTCAGACATTTGGAGTTCTGGAGCTGTGCTTATCGGCCTTGTTTGTGCGTATTTTAAAGTTCCGATGGCTGATACCATTGCTGCCCTTGTGGTTGCGGTCGTAGTAATCCACGCAGGATATAAATTAAGTAAACGTACTTTTGATGTTCTAATTGATACCGCACCCGCAGGGATCGCGGAATTAATAGAAAATGAAGCAAAAAAAGTAGAAGGGGTTGTCGGTGTTAGCAAAGTAAGAGTTCGACCAGCAGGAGCTGCTTTATTTGTAGAAATTAGCATAGAAGTAAGTAGAAAAATATCTTTAGAAAAAACTAAAATGATTGGCAATAGTGTGGAAGAACAAATAAAAACAAAAATTGGTGAATCAGATATAACTGTTCATGTTGTACCAATTACTCTTGATAATGAAACTATAATTGAAAACATCCAAATTCTTGCTCATACTCATGATGTATTTGTACATGACATAAATATCCATTTGGTAAACACAAAGAAATATATAAATTTTGATTTGGAAGTAAAATATGACCTTACGGTATTCGAAGCTCATAGTATTGCATCAAAATTAGAAGAATCTATAAAAAAAGAATTCGGCGATGATATAGAAATAAATACACATATTGAACCCTTGAGGTCGAATATTCTAGAAGGTCAAAAAATAGAAAGAGAAGAAAGAGAAGAAATAATAAAAAAAATCAATATTATATCTAGTAATTTTAAAGATATCCACGAACCACATAACATCGAAACAAGAAAAATCAATGAAAAAATATTCATTTCTTTTCATGCTTATACTCCTGGCAATGTCCTGCTTGAAAAAGCACATGACGAAGCTGGAGATTTGGAGTATCTAATAAAACAAAAAATAGATAATATCGCTAGAGTTGTTGTCCATCTCGAACCAAAAGAATAAAAAAATTCCCACATGTCTCGCATGTGGGATAGATTACGTTTTATCACCATCCTGAACGTGGTTTTTTTGATTCCTTAATTTTTTTTAAGATATATATACCTATTGCAAAAGCGGCTAAAATACCGAGAACAACCCAGCGCTTTGTCTCCATATAAAAATATTTATCGTGTCTTTAATTAAGGCTAAAAAGACTCCCGCCCTTTTATAACCAATGAACTATTTATTGAAAATAGAATAACATAAATACCTTAAATACCAAAACAAAAAAACCCACAATTCGTGGGTTTTTTTGTTTATTATTTTAGTATTGTTCGTGAGTATCTGTGTGTGTAGTTGTAGTTGTGTTGAATGGTCTTCGATATAAATATTTTCGGAAGAGTAAAATCAACAATAGTATGATGATTAAAACTAACAACCACCCAATAACTCCAAGCCCCCAAAATCCTGAGAAGAACGCAGCTGCAGTAAGTGAATTATTCCCCATAGGATTATTTAAGACATAAGCCATTGCGTTTTCTTGAGCACCATTTTTATTGGTATAGACAAGAAGTGCTGTTGTTACTATCTGAGCATTACCAGAATCAATAGAATCAACTCGTCCTTGTACGTAAACTACACCTTCTAAGTTTGGAGTTAAATCTTCAAGTGAAACCGTAAGTGTATATGTATTATTTGAATATGTACCACGTGAAGAGTTTAAGAAAGTTATCCCTTTTGGGATAATTACCTGCAAGATTGGACGAGTCAATGTCTTGTTACTTATATTTTTATAAGTAACTGTATAATCAACACTATCACCTACTCTAAATGACTGGTAGCGATTCTCAATTCTTAACATAATAGGAGATTCTGTTCCTATTATTGTTGTACCTTGATTGATTATTGTTGTCGTGGTTGCTGACCCAGAAGTTTGAAATATTTCAATTGCTCCTCTCGAGATATTATTGTTACAATTTGAAACTAAACGATAAAAATATATCGTGTTCGTGGAAAGACCTGTAAGTGTTTCACTAAATGTGGTATTACCACTAGCTGATCGAGGATTTGTTTGTCGCCCTAGATCTACTGTCGTACCATATTCAAAATATGTATTAGCACCATATGAATTTAAATTATTTGTAATTAATCCATTTAAGGTAACACTATTTTTTGTAATATTTGTAGCAACTCCAGTTACTGCACAAGTATTGTAAATTGGAGTTGGAGGAGGGACATAATTATTTACATAAATTTGTATGGTTTGAGTAACTGGTATCCCACCATTCGAACCGTAGGCATTGATGATGTAATTCGTAGTACTTGTAGGATATACTGTCTGACTACCATAGTTATTTACACTTCCAATATTTGTAATACTTACAGATGAACAATTGCTCGTACTCCAAGATAATGTTGAGAGCCCGCCATAATTTATAGAAGTTGGACTTGCGCTAAAACTTGAAATTGTACAATTATTATATTGATTACTATTCACATTCACATAAACACTTTGTGTCTGATTTCCGGAACCTGAACCATATGCAACTAAAGTATAAGTACCAGAATATGTTGGATATATTGTTTGACTTCCACTTGCATTACTACTGTTAAAATTAGGACCAGAGATATTTACAGAACAATTGCCAGTCGTATTCCAGTATAAATTTACAGCACTACCTGACTGTACTGTAGCACTTGAAGAACCATTTACTGTAAAGTTTGTGATAGAACAATTTTGGAATTGATTATTTACTGTTATTGTAACAGACTGCGTTACTGGTGTTCCATTTGATCCATAAGCAGTTAAGGTATAAGAAGTTGTATATGTTGGATAAATAACTTGAGTTCCAGAAGTTGGAACATTGTATCCAAGATTTGAAATAGTTACAGAAGTACAATTATTAGTAGCCCAAGAGAGAGTTGATGAACCACTTGAATTTAAATATGTTGGACTTGCAGAAAAGTAAGAAATAGAACAATTCTGAACTTGATTTACTGTTACGGTGACAGATTGTGTTACTGATGCTCCACTTCCCCCATATGCAGTTAAAACATAAGTAGTGGTAACTGTTGGATACACTACCTGTGAACCACTAACTGAAACACTTCCAATATTTGAGATATTTACAGAAGTACAATTGCTAGTAGCCCAAGTTAGGGTTGAGGAGCCACTTGAATTTAAATAAGTTGGGTTTGCAGAAAAACTTGAAATTGAACAATTCTGAATTTGATTCACAGTTACAGTTTGAGATTGGGTTACTGAAGTTCCATTTGCATCATATGCTGTTAACAAATACGTAGTCGTTTGAGTTGGATAAATAACTTGAGTCCCTGAAGTTGGAACATTGTATCCAAGATTTGAAATAGTTACAGAAGTACAATTATTAGTAGCCCAAGTTAGAGTGGAAGATCCACCTGAATTTATTGAGGTTGGATTTGCCAAGAAACTTGAAATTGAACAATTATTTTGAACCTGATTTACAGTCACAGTTTGAGATTGAGTTAATGGGATTCCACTAGAACCTGTAGCAGTCAAAACATATGTAGTAGTGATAATTGGAGATACTGTTTGTGAACCATTTACTGAGACACTTCCAATATTTGAAATACTTACTGAGGTACAGTTATTAGTAACCCAAGTCAGTGTTGAAGATTGACCTGAAGTAATAGTATTCGGGTTTGCATTAAAATTTACTATTGAACAATTTTGTTGAGTTACAGTCACAGTTTTAGATTGAGTAACTGTTGACCCATTTACTCCGTACGCAGTCAAAACATATGTAGTTGTAGCAGTTGGATATACATCTTGAGATCCCGAGGTAGGAACAAGATAGTTAAGATTTGAAATAGTTACTGAAGTACAATTATTAGTAGCCCAAGATAAAGTCGAGAATTGCCCTAAATTGATAACAGAAGGAATTGCGTTAAAATTTACTATTGAACAAGCTGACTGTTGAACAGCTATGGTTAAAGATTGAGTTACTGAAGTTCCGTTTGCTCCGTATGCAGTCAATGTATAAGTAGTTGTAGTCATTGGATATACAGCTTGAGTTCCTGTTGTGTTTACGTTACCAACGTTCGGAGAAATACTTGCTGATACACAATCATTTGTACTCCAAGATAGTGTTGAGGATTGACCTGGACTAATAGAAGTTGGATATGCATTGAAACTAGAAATCGAACAAGCTTGCGGAAGAACATTTATAATCAAAGATTGAGTTACTGAAGTTCCATTTGCTCCATATGCAGTTAAGGTGTAGGTAGTTGTACTGGTCGGATATACAGCTTGAGTTCCTGTTGTGTTTACGTTACCAACGTTCGGAGAAATATTTGCCAACACACAATCATTCGTACTCCAAGACAATGTTGAAGATTGACCTAGATAAATGGTAGTTTGATTTGCGTTAAAACTGGTGATTGAACAACTTAGCGGTGCAAGATTTTTGGCAAAAACATTACCTCCCAAAAGAAGGAAAGCAAGACCTAGAATTATTATTGTTTTTTTTGTAATGTAATTTTTCATATTATTAATAAATGATTAATTTTAACGTGCTCTGTCTAATTTATAATTATTGACTGTAATTCTTACTGTTTGATAGATAGATAGCCCATTAGAACCATAAGCAGTTAAGATATAAGTAGTCGATTGATTTGGATACACAACTTGTGAACCGGTAGGATTTACGTTTCCGACATTTGAAATATTTACTGAAATACAATTAGTTGTGTTCCAAGACAATGTTGAAGATTGACCTAGGGTAATTTGATTTGGATTTGCAGTAAAGCTATTGATTGTACAACTAGATTGATTTACGGTCACAGTAACAGATTGAGTTACTGGTGATCCATTTGATCCATATGCAGTTAAAGTGTAGGTAGTAGTCCCGCTTGGGTAAACTATTTGTGAACCATTTACTGGAACACTTCCAACTCCTGTGATACTTGCTGAAGTACAATTGTTAGTAGCCCAAGTTAATGTTGAAGGTTGACCTGAAGTAATTTGGTTTGGACTTGCAATAAAGTTAGTGATTGAACAATTTGATTGTAGAACGGTTACAGTAACTGTTTGGTAAATAGATGATCCGTTTGAACCTGTTGCAGTTAGTGTGTAGGTAGTGGTTTGGGTTGGATACACAACTTGTGAACCGGTAGGATTTACGTTTCCAATACCCGAGATGCTTATATATGTACAGTTGCTAGTAGCCCAAGACAAAGTTGATGACTGACCTAGATTAATCTGATTAGGACTTGCATTAAAATTAGTGATTGAACAATTTGGCTGAATTACTGTTACAGTTTTTGATTGAGTAACACTTGATCCATTTGCTCCAGTTGCTGTTAGGACATAAGTAGTAGTTTGAATTGGATACACAATTTGTGAGCCAGAAAGATTCACATTCCCTATTGTTGAGATACTTACATATGTACAATTACTAGTAGCCCAAGACAATGTTGAAGATTGGCCCAAATTTATAGAAGAAGGACTTGCGTTGAAATTAGTGATTGAACAATTAGGTTGAAGAACTATGACTGTCTTTGTCTGATAAATAGAACTACCATTTGCTCCTGTTGCAGTTAATGTGTAAGTAGTGGTTTGGGTTGGATACACAACTTGTGAACCAGTAAGATTTACATTTCCAATACCCGGAGAGATGCTTGCTGAAACACAATTATTGGTAGCCCAAGATAATGTTGAAGACTGACCTAAATTAATCTGATTAGGACTTGCATTGAAATTAGTGATTGAACAATTAGGTTGAATTACTGTTACCGTTTTTGACTGAGTAACACTTGCTCCATTTGCTCCTGTTGCTGTTAATACATAAGTAGTGGTGATAGTTGGAGAAACTACCTGAGAACCTGAAGTTGGAACATTTCCAATTGTTGAAATATTTGTATATAAACAATTACTAGTAGCCCAAGACAATGTCGAAGAACCTCCTAAATTAATTTGATTTGGATTTGCATTAAAATTAGTGATTGAACAATTGGGTTGTAGAACTGTCACTGTTTTTGTCTGATATATAGGTCCCCCATTTGCTCCTGTTGCAGTTAAGGTGTAAGTGGTTGTTTGAGTTGGGTAAACTATCTGAGAACCACTGGAAGGATTTACATTACCGATACCTGGAGAGATGCTTGCTGAAACACAATTATTGGTGGCCCAAGACAATGTCGAAGAACCTCCTAGATTAATTTGGTTTGGATTTGCGTTAAAATTTGTTATAGAACAAGGGGGTGGATTGTTGACTTGAAAACTTACAACAACAGAACCTTGTGAAGGCCATCCCTGATTTATTGTTCCAAGATAAAGACCGTTTGAAGTAATAATTTCACTGCCACTCATGATAGGAGTGCTACTTTGATTTGGATACCAGTAAGTAGAACCAAAAGTTAATGCCTGAGCAGTTGGAAGTGTGAGAGTTGTAGTGCCTAGAGCTGTTCCTGATGGAGAAGCAGTGAGACTACTTGTGAAAGTATGAACAGTAGATGCAGTCCCTATTGCAGGAGAAACTGATATATAAACTTTAGTATTTGTGGCAGGTTGATTGCCTGTGTTGTGATAATACAATTGAACGTTGATTGTCTGTCCTGGAGTTGCTGATACGTTTGTAAGATTCCAGCAGTTATTCGAACCAGTTGGTGGAATACCTGCACCCGTAGTGTAATTCCCTATACCACTACCTGGGCAGTCGTTTGAACTTGTATTCCAAGACACATACGCAAAAACACTATTCCCCATAAAAAGGAAAGCAAAAGCAAACAACGATATTATTATTTTTTTCATATTATTTTTCATAATTACTAATAATTTTTTTAATTTTTATCCGCCCCTGGCGGAAATTTACAATTTTAAACCTTTAACGTTTTCGAAACGTTCAAGACTTAAAAAAGTTGTGAAGCAAACAAATAAAATTCGTCTGCTTGCTTCACAAAAAATATCATGGTCCACCAGGAGGAGTTACTGGTGATCCTGTATCTTCAGGAGGAGAAGAAGGTCCTGGCTGTTGATTTTTCCAGATAAAATATCCTCCTATAACCTGTCCGAGAAAAGTTGCGATACTTGCAGAAATGATAAGTGGACCGAAGCGGAACTTCTTTTTCCCTTCTTCTTTTTGAAGATCCAACTTCGGAGCTTCATATGACCACTCTTTTTCTCTGGATGCATAGGTTTTCTCGCGAGAACTTTTCGTCCATGTGTTTGAACAAGTCAGTTTTACCTGATTTGAATTTCTAGTCTCAAACACAATGAAGGAACATCTCCCATAACGGAAAACGGGAGCCATATCTTCTCCCGAATATTCATAAGAAATGTGATTGAATATCCAAGGAATATCTCTCTCAGTCAGATCTAAACTCTCCCCAGCATTAGATAATGCGTGGTTCACGTTTTTTACAAGTTTTTTCCCCCAGCTGTTATTGTCCAGGGCATATTTTTTTACGTCGGCTACTGTGACGTAATTGGTTCTTTCGTAGGACACTGTCGACTGCCCTTGACCGTTCTGGGTTAACCCGATGGTTAAAACCAAAAAAAGAATAATCCTGTGTACCATACCCGTTTTTTTATTTTTTCGTTATTATTGTTTATCTTGATTAGTTATCCCAATATTCCTATAGAAATACTAGGAAAACTAATCAAAATAAGCTAAAAATAAACGTTTTTAAAGAGCTATTTAACGTCAGTAGTATATCATGTCGTGGTTTATAAGTCAAGTGCTACACTACCTAAATTCATTAACTTAGACGTACCAGATATGAAATTATTTCATATATAAAATGTAATAAAAATATCTAATTATCTAACTAAATAAAAGAAAAAAACCGGAATCCTTTGGTCCCGGTTTTGGTTAAATGCATTATTATTATAATTGCACGATTACTTTTTTTTCACCTGCTTTTTTTGAACAGGAGGGTTGGGAGGATTTTTTACATCCGTCACAACGCTTTGCTCTGCCGGGGCAGAAGGTGGAGTTTTTACCTCGTCGGTCTTTTTTTCAACGACCTGAGTAGGAGAAGTTGTGCCAAAAAGAAACTCATGATTATCTAACTGTTTCTTAGGTTCCTGACCATTCGCAGGAATGGGTGAACTGCCAGTATTTGCACCTACACTTTCTTTGGTACTTGTACTCGCATTAGCACTTGAGCCAACATTGATTCCTTTTGCATTATCTTCATCCACTTTCGGATCCTTCTTCTCGTCTCCATAAAATACGAGAATGCAATCTTCAGAAGAAGAAACTGTGGCATCGACATCATACGACTTGCCGTCGTATAACATCTTTGCTTTTGCAGATAAGGTGAATGTCCCATCTTCCCGACGGAAGAATTGTAATTGATAGGTTGCATCCCCTTGATCAAAAGACACAAGGAGGGCAAGCATCACTTTTGGATTGCTTTTGTAAAATTTCACATCTTTGATGTTCCCAGGCGTCATTTTTAAGACTTTCCTTATGACTATGACGTCATTGTTCTGTTTGCAGGGAATACCATTTTCTACTTTAAATGGCTTATGAGGCTGAAATATCCTTAAAGATATAACAATCTGGCAACTGTTACGAAAATAAGTATTATTCAAACAAATTACAGAATCCTCCGGTGAGAGGTCGTGTAGGTATGCCTGAGTAAAAGGCATCAGTACTGCTTCAATCTTTTCAGTTGAAGCTGATTTGGTTATTTCCTTAGGCCCTTTGCAGCCTACAAGAAAAATAAAACCAACAACGAGCATTAAAACTAAATTTTTCATAATAGGATTTGGTTTTAAATTAAACATACATGAAGGCTTCTATTGGCCTTCTCAACCTTTTTCAAAAAGCTGGGAAGACCAATAGAAGAAAAACCAAAACTATTTTTTTCAAAGATCTTTCTAACGTCTTCTGTAGTATATCATATTAAAAATATAAGTCAAGACCTTGACAATACCTCTATTAATTTCGACGTATTAAGGACGAAATACTTACATGTATTTAAAAAACAAAAAAAATAAGGGGTGACAAAAAAAATTGTCATCCCTTATAAGATATTGAAAATCAATGTAATAATGTCCTACCGCTATTGCTATAACGTGGGGCATTATTCTGCGTCGGCCTTACATAGCTTGACGCATTATTCTGCGTAGTAGACCTTCCATAATTTTGTGCATTGTTCGGCACAACGGGTCTTGTATTCTGCGTAGTAGACCTTCCATAATTTTGTGCATTGTTCGGCACAACGGGTCTTGTATTCTGCGTAGTAGACCTTCCATAAT
>CAIVNB010000035.1 GCA_903907175.1 uncultured bacterium | reverse complement strand
TCTTTTGATTCACCTTTAGATAATAATAAGTAATCATTCATGCCAATTAC
Source organism: uncultured bacterium (assembly GCA_903907175.1). Classification (GTDB taxonomy): domain Bacteria; phylum Patescibacteriota; class Minisyncoccia; order Phycocordibacterales; family UBA9973; genus UBA9973. The sequence goes on along the minus strand of CAIVNB010000035.1, from coordinate 9,368 downwards.
AGATGCAACTTCTGAAATAATAATTGCATTCACTAATGCTGACCGCAATGCCGTCAATTCTCCTTCCGTGTATGTAGGATACTTTTTAAAAAGAAAATCAGTAACAATAAGTTCAAGTACTGCATCACCTAAAAATTCTAAACGTTCATTGTGTGACAACCCCGTTCCCCCATTTTCATTGATATACGAACGATGGATAAAGGCCTGCATCAGCAAGTCTTTATTTTTGAAAGACACATTTATTTTTTTCTCAAAATCTGAAAAATTTACCATAAAGATTTTGACTCTAGACTTTAGATATTAATATTTTTTACTATCTACAGTCTAAGGCCCCACCTGCCTATTGGCAAGCTAATTGTTATTTTTGCTAATAATTTCTATTGCTTTTGTAATCAACGGAACAATATCATTATAGATACGAAGCTCTGGAATCTCAGAAAACTGAAACCATCTTGCTCCGTCCAAGCCCCCCGACACCTCAAGTTGCAATTCCTTATATTCACTTTCTGCTAAAAAGTAAGTAACCTTTTTGAGAGTCTTACCTTTTTCAGGGTGACTTGCTACATATTGGTTCTCCCCTAATTTTTCTTTTATCACAATATCAATACCAATTTCTTCTTTTATTTCTCTCATTGTGCCTTCTTTTACATCTTCATCTCCTTTTATACTACCCTTTGAAAGGGTCCAATAACCAAATACGTCATGTACTAATGCAAAAAAGATATCATTGCCCCGACGCGCATACACTAGTGCTCCACCTAATTTTTCAACTGGTAATTTTGTAATGTCGACCGGCTCTTCAACTTTCTTCTTTTTACTTTTTTCTTCTTTCCCTGGTTCGCCTATTTCTTTATAGACTGCACCAAGCACGCCGTTAATAAATTTACTTGAATTTTCTCCTCCATAAGTTTTCGCAAGTTCAATTGCTTCATTGATAGCAACCTTAGGAGGAACTTGAGTTCGATCACCAAAAAGTAGCTCCGTGAGTCCAATTCTTAAAATATTTTTATCTATATAAGAAATTTTATCAAGTGGCCAATCAGGTGCAGCCTTTTCTATAATCTCATCGATTACTTTGTGTTTTTTTATTATTTGTTCAATAAGTGAAAACACGAAAATATCGTCCTCAAGTCCTGGGGCGAATTCTTTTAAATTACGGAGTGCTGCTTCTTTAATATTAATGTTTTTACCAATATTAAAGTCCCACTCAAAAAGGGTCTGAAGAACTATTGATCTGGAAAGGTGCCTGTTTGCCATAAATTAATGAACAAGGTGAATATAATTTATGAACATCCTCCATGTCGCCTTTTGCGCAAGGTATGCCATATATTATGAAATTACTTACCTGCTTTTGCGTTTTCTTTTGCCTTTGCTTTCTTTTGCTTCTTTTCTACCTTTTTTATCAAATCTAATACTTTCATTCCACGATAAAAACCACAAGATGGACATACCATATGTCGTCTCTTGAGTTCTGTACAGTTTGCACACTTAGCAAAGCTCGTAGCCTCGATAGCGTGATGTGAACGCCTGTTTGCCGTATGCGATTTTGTATGTCTCATTCGTACTACCATAATGTTTCTTATATTAGCACATTAAATCTAAAATGCAAAATATATTTAAAAAGCCCCTTTTGGGGCTTTTTAATGTTTATATTTTTAATATTAAATCTTCTTTATTGTTTGAAGTAAATCTGTAAGTGGCTGAGATTGTCCAGATCCACTTATATTTAATTTGATAAATGTTGTATTAGAAGTTGAAACAATATAAGTTTTCCATCGGCCGGTTCCATAAAATACAGGCAAGTTATTTGTGGTATAAAAAGAAACAGTTGCAACTGAAGTTACTACTCCATTTTCATTTGTAGTCTTCATCCACTGACTGCTGTTTACATCATAAAAATAAGTAATATTACCAAACTTTGCATCCGTATCGGTAATACTTTGACCTGAAACATAACTAATTTTAATTACATCTCCTTCCCACTGTCCAACATTTTGTTTCAGAGATACCTCATTGTTTGTATTAGTAACAATATCCCAATCTGCCATTTTAGCAAAAGAAACACCCCAATCATTTTTTGTAATTATGTTATTTTGATTTGTTGTAGAATTAATTGTAAAGAAATTATCAGAATAATCTTGCCCAACTCGAGCGGAAGAACTGCCAACACGAATCTTATAATTACCAGATGGTACAGATGGAATAGTAAAAATTTCACTTCCATCATTGATGGTGGCATTACTTAGATAACTAACATTTTTAAATTCTCCATCTTGATGTAAAGCTACAAAAATATCATGTGATGATGCAGGAACATTACAACTCTGCCATTTTACAGCAAGTTGTTGTCCAGCAGTATATGTTTCTCCCCCATTTGGAGAAATAACCTTAATCCAAGGAGTGGTTGTTGGTAAACAATCTGTATTTGTATTATCTACTACATGATTCTCTTGTGGAAGATTCCCAACTACGGGAAGTTCATTTTTTTCCTTATAATTCTTGCCCATCACAAATGCAAGCACTCCAACTACTAAAACAATTATAATAATAACCAACACAATAATAATCTTTTTATCTTTATTCATATAAATAATATTCTACTATATTTTTACAAAATATCAAGGTTCGTTCTATTGTATTTTGCAAAAAATGGTATATTATTAAGAACATAGAGATTGTTATGGCTACCAACCATAATCCTTGAAAAAGGACCCTAGGGCTAATCTATCAATCAAAGAGAACAAAGTTGGGTGGAACCGCGAATAGACTCGCCCCGACAGAAAGTGAAATTCACTTTTTGTCGGGGCGATTTTAATTTTAATATTAATAAACAAAAGACTTATGGAAACAAATAACAAACTACATGAATTAAGACACTCACTAGCTCACCTCTTAGCAGCGGCAGTACTTGAAATGTACCCAGATACCAAAAATACCATCGGACCATCGATTGAAGATGGCTTCTATTACGATTTCGAATTCTCATCCCCTATTTCGGATAAGGATCTTCCAAAGATAGAAAAGAAAATGCGAGAAATTTTAAAATCATGGAAGGCATTTGAGAGCGCAGAAAAAACTAAAGATGAAGCAAAAGAATATTTTGACAATAATGAATATAAAAAAGAACTTATAGAAGAAATTGTCGGCAAAGGAGAAAAAATAACTTTTTATACATGCGGACATTTTACTGATCTCTGTCGTGGTGGACATTTGGAAAATCCAAAAGAAGAAATAGCTGATGGCTCATTTAGGCTAGATCGAGTCGCTGGAGCATATTGGCGTGGAGATGAGAAAAATAAAATGCTAACTCGTATTTATGGACTAGCATTTTCTACCAAAGAAGAACTTGAAAGTTATATAAACCAAAGAGAAGAAGCAAAAAAAAGAGATCACAAGAAACTCGGGAGAGAGCTTGGACTATTTACAATTTCAGAGTTAGTTGGAAAAGGTCTGCCAATGCTCCTACCTAAGGGCAATGTTATACGGACCGAATTAGAAAATTTTATAAGAAAAGAAAAAGAAAAGTTAGGTTATTCTTTTGTAACAATTCCGCACATAGCACGAAAAGAACTTTATATAAAAAGTGGACATATGGGAAAGTATGACGCAATGATGCCAACTATGACAGACGAAAATGGTGATGAATTCGTGATGAAAGCAATGAACTGTCCACATCATTTTGAAATATATAATGCAGAACCACATACTTATAAAAATCTTCCACTAAGATTAGCAGAAAATACCGCTGTATATAGAAATGAAAAAAGTGGTGAACTAGCTGGACTTTTAAGAGTCAAAAATATAACTCAAGATGATACTCACCATTTTGTAACACAAGATCAAATAAGAGGAGAGATCGAAATGATTTTTGGTCTAATGCGTGAGATTTATGAAACTTTTGGTTTTAATGATTATAAAGTTGAAATATCCGTAAGAGACCAAAAAAACAAAACAAAATATTTTGGTAGCGATGAAGTATGGGAAAAAGCAGAAAATATTTTAATTGAATCTGCTAAAAAATTAGGCTTAAAATACAGCGTCGAAGAAGGAGAAGCGGCTTTTTATGGGCCAAAAATTGATATCAAGGTTAAAGATTCGATAGGCAGAGATTGGCAATTAACTACAATCCAACTTGATTTTAATCAACCAGAAAATTTTGAAATGGATTATATGGGAGATGATGGCAAAAAACATCGAGTAGTCGTATTACACGTCGCAATTCTCGGTTCATTTGAAAGATTCATGGGTGTGCTTATAGAACATTATGCTGGCGCATTCCCCACATGGCTTTCCCCTATCCAAGTGGCCATTATCCCAGTCAGAGAAAATCATGAAGAAGAAGCTAAAAAAATCTATGACGCGTTGAGACAAAATTCTATTCGCACAGAAATATTTTCAGGTGACACTAGTCTGGGGAAAAGGATACATACAGCAAAAAACATGCTCACTCCATATGTCATAGTGCTTGGAGATAAAGAAGTCGCCTCTCTAAAATTAACGATAGAAAACAGAGACGGGACTAAAACAGAAAATATTTCTACAGAAGAATTTCTAGAAAAACTCAAAAAAGAAATCGAAGAGAAAAAATAAAAGAAAATACTGGAGTAAAATAAACTAAGCTTTTTTAAAATTACCTATTATATATGTATTCTATACGATAGAACTGCCAAAATTGGTACTAGATATAAAACAAAAGAAATAACAACTAAGACCGAACAAATCTTATAAACTATTTTGTTTTTTAAAAATAAAGCTCCGATGGAACTCAAAAGTGCGATAAGGCCTAATATTAAAGACCATATTCTTGATAACATAGTGCCAAGTAATAAAAAAGATAAAATATAAATTGCTATATCTAAAATAGCTATAATAGAAATTATTTTAGAACGCTTAAAGGTAACTGAAGTTAGACTAATAGCTTGATCTTCCATCGTAAATAAACTAAATTAATAATTTTATATATCAATATCTGCTAATTTAGCATTTGATTGAATGAAAGATTTACGGGGTGGAACTTCAGAACCCATGAGAATATCAAAAACTTTATTTGCTTCTTCGGCATCTTCAATATCAACTTTTTTAATTATTCTATTCGCTGGATCCATTGTAGTCTCCCAAAGTTCTTCTGGGTTCATTTCTCCAAGACCTTTATATCGCTGTATGTGAATTTTATTTGCTTTCTTTTTTGTATCTTCTTCAGTTTCTTCCGCCTCTTCTTCCCCTTCAACTACTTCCTGTATTTCACTCACGTCATTACTTTTACCGATAAGTTTTACTTTCTCTTCGTCAGAATATGCATAATTTACTTCTTTTCCTTTTTTTATTTTATAAAGTGGAGGCTGGGCAATATAAATATATCCCGCTTCAATTATCTGTCTGAAATATCGATAAAACAAAGTTAAAAGAAGTGTCCTGATGTGTGCTCCGTCCACATCGGCATCTGTTGCAATAATTATTTTATGATAACGCATTTTTTCTATATCAAAAGTATCTCCGATAGAAGTGCCAAGCGCAATAACTAAAGACCTTATTTCTTTAGATGCGAGCATTTTATCGATTCTTGCTCTTTCAACATTTAAAATTTTCCCTTTCAAAGGTAAAATCGCTTGAGTGCGTCTATCTCTTCCTTGTTTTGCAGAACCTCCTGCAGAATCTCCCTCCACAAGGAATAACTCTGACTCTTCTGCACTTTTACTCTGACAATCTGCAAGTTTCCCAGGCAAAGTCATTCCTTCAAGAGCGCCTTTTCTTAGAACTGAATCCTTGGCAGCCTTAGCTGCTTTTCGTGCTTTAAGAGCAAGAATTGACTTACTAATGATAGCTTTCGCCTCATCTGGGTTTTCTTCTAAGAAAGCGGCGAATGCTTCACCAAATACAGTAGCGACAGCTCCTTGAGCTTCCATAGACCCAAGCTTTGCTTTTGTCTGTCCTTCAAATTGAATTTCACGAAGTTTAACAGAAATAACACAAGTGAGACCCTCGAGGACATCATCTCCTGTAAATCCACCTTCCGACTCTTTCATCATTTCATTTTTCTTGCAGTAAGTGTTTAGTGTTCTTGTAAGAGAAGTCTTAAAACCAGTTACGTGTGTACCGCCTTCGCCAGTGTAGATATTGTTTGCAAAAGGAATAATGCGATCAACTATGTCATCGACATACTGAAGAGCTACTTCCACATTTACATTGTCTAATTCTTTATCAACATAAAAAATACTGCTATGAACTGGCTTCTGAAATTTATTATAATACTTAATAAGTGAAGTAAGCCCCCCTTCGAAATAAAAAGAGTTTGAAGGAAGCTCTAGTCCTAATTCTCTAAAATAAAAAACATCTGAGTCGTCGATTTTGCCAGTATATTCTCTGGCATCAATTATTAAAATTCGAAGACCTTTAACTAAATATGCTTGCTGACGGATATGACTTATAACAGTATTTAAATCAAATTTAATATCCTTGAAAATCTCTTCGTCTGGTTGAAATGTAATTATCGTTCCATTTAATTTTGAAGAACCAAATTTTTTAACAGCTGCTTTTTTCTTTCCTTGTGAATATTCTTGAAAATATTTTCCTCCATCTTTGTGAACTTCTGCCTTACAATAAATAGAAAGAGCATTCACCACCGACGCTCCAACTCCATGAAGTCCTCCTGAGACTTTATATCCACTATTTTCTCCTCCAAATTTTCCTCCAGCATGAAGTGTCGTCATAACAGTTTCTAGCGCAGAAACTTTTGTCTTTTTATGAATATCGATAGGTATACCTCGGCCATTATCAGCAACTCGAATTTTGTTTTCAGGCAAAAGAACAACTTCAATATCATCACAAAAACCACCCATCGCTTCGTCACGTGAGTTATCAAAAATTTCCCATATTAAATGGTGAAGACCCTCAGGGCCGGTAGTCCCAATATACATACCAGGACGACGTCTGACTGGGTCTAACCCCTCTAAAACCGAGATATCAGAAGCATCATAATGATGTCCATTCCCTGCCTTTTTTTGTTCTTTTTCTTTTGCCATTGTATTTAAGGACGGTCCTTGGGGAAACTTCTTAAGGACCGTCCTTCTAATCCTTAAAAAGAAAAGCAAAAAACAAGTTTTCTGCTATATCTATTATAACAAAAAACAACTAAAAAAACTAGCAAAATTTGCTTAAAAGGTGGATTTTTTGTACTATTAAAGTATGCAAAACGATAATAAAAACTATATGGTTTTTGGTTTGATTTTAGGACTCTCTATTATTATAAGTGCAGGAATAGGGTCTTTCACATTTTATAAACTTCGCTCAATGGATTATATTTCCACCACTGGTTCAGCCAAAAAACCAGTAGTTTCTGATAAGGTGAAATGGACATCCTCTATCACTCAAAGAATAAAAGCATCAACAATCAAAGACGGTTATGCAAAGTTGGACGCTGATTTAAAATCAGTAAAAGAATTTTTAGTCACTAATGGAATTCCAGCCGAAGCAACCAGTGTCTCCCCTGTTCTCATGAATGAAATCTGGGACAATAATGGTAATAATCAAACAGATAAAAATTATAATTTAGTTCAAAATATTGAAGTTCAATCAAATGAAGTTGAAAAAATTGACTCACTCGCCAAAAATACAAACGCTTTAATAGATAAAGGAATTCTATTTTCAACTAGTTCTCTAGAATTTTATTATTCCAAACTTCCAGAAGCTAGAGTAGAGTTACTCGCAAATGCAGTCGGAGATGCAAAAGCTCGCGCAGAACAATTGGCATCCGCTGGAGGAAAACAAATTGGTGTAATGAAATCGGCTTCAAGTGGAGTAGTTCAAGTTATGGCTCCAAATTCAGTTGAGGTTAGCGATTATGGAATGTACGATACTTCAAAAATAAATAAAGAAATAATGGTCACAGTCAAAGCTAGTTTTGAAATAAAATAAATTAAATATGACGATAAAACCAAAACTTCAAGTCACTGGATATAGGGGTGTTTGGGGAGAAACTCTAACTGGAGATATAGTAAAAGGTTACGTTAAAGCCTTTGGCCAATTCACAAAAGAAGATGTAAAGAAAGATAATCCTACAATTTTGATTGGAAGAGATGGCCGAGAAAGTGGACTAGAAATAAAAAAGATAATCATTGAAGAATTAGATAAATTAAACGTCAATGTTGTGGACGGAGATATACTACCGACTCCAACAGTTTTATTTGCTGTAAGAAAAAATAATTACGATGGAGCAGTTATTATCACTGCTTCTCATAATCCAAAAGAGTACAATGGCATAAAATTTGTTACCAACAAAGCACTTCTTACAAATGAAACTCAAGTAGAAATAATAAAAAAACATTATGAAAATTCCTAATTTCCCAAAAGAACATGCTGACTGCATAATTTCACATATTGACGTAGAGGCAATTCGAGCACGTAAATTTAAGGTAGCCGTAGATATGATTAATGCTTCCGCTTGTGTAATAGACCCATATTTATTTGAACAATTAGGAGCAGAGTTAATCCCACTTAATAATATTCCTAACGGTAAATTTGCCCATAGGCCAGAACCAGCTGTAGAAAATCTCGATGATATTGGCCGTCTTGTAAAAGAATCCGGAGCAGATATCGGTTTTGCGCACGACCCTGATGCTGACCGTATTGTAATGGTTAATGAATTAGGAAAAGTAATTTCTGAAGATTATACTCTGACTTTCGGGGTTGAAAATATTCTCTCGAAATATCCAGGTGGAAATGTAGTAATAAATCTCTCAACCTCGAATATGGTTTCTGATGTAACGGAAAAACATAGTGGAAAATGTTTTCGCACGAAAGTTGGAGAATCAAATGTCTTAGAAGAAATAGCTAAAAGAAATGCAATAATTGGAGGTGAAGGAACTAGTGGTGTCATTTATCCTACTATAAATACTAGTCGAGATGGCTTCGTAAGCTTAGCTCTCGCGCTTGAACTTTTAGCAAAAAGGAACCAAACTGTGAGCGAATGTGTTGCCACTTTCCCAAAATATTTTATGAAAAGAGATAAATGGCCAATCGTAGACAGGGACGTAAAAGATATTATTTTAAAACTAAAATCTCACTTTAAGGACGCCAAAATAAACGAACTTGATGGGATTAGATTAGATTTCCAAGATAAATCTTGGCTCCATTTACGTCCATCAATAACTGAACCTATTATTCGTCTCTTTGGAGAAGCAACAACGCAAGAAAGAGTTGATGCCTTATTTAATGAAGCAAAGTTGACTTCGGGCCTATAATAGGCTATTATCTATCGAGTTTAGAGGTTTCAAAGAAAAAATTGCGAGAAAGAATAAACAACCAAATAAGAGCTCAAGAACTACGAGTTATTGATAGCGAAAATCAAAATCTTGGAGTTTTAAGTATTAAGG